>JAJYCJ010000071.1 GCA_021778515.1 Acidobacteriota bacterium | reverse complement strand
GTGAGCCCGGCGCACGCGGCTGGTGTCGTTGACGTGACGGTGGTGGCCCCACAGGGTACCAGTGCCCCCAACCCAGCGGACAAATTCACCTACGTGGCCGCTCCGCCGACGGCAACCAGCCTCACTCCAACTAGCGGCAACACCGCTGGCGGGACCTCGGTGACAATCACGGGCACGCACTTCATCGGCGCCACGGCGGTTACCTTCGGCGGCGTCAACGCGGCGAGCTTCACGGTGAATTCCAGCACCCAGATCACGGCCGTGACCCCGCCTTACGCCATCGCGGTGCAGGACACGGCGGTAAACGTGGCCGTAACCACGGCCGGCGGCACCGCTACCCTGACCGCGGACTACACCTACCACGCCCCCGTTCCGACGGTGACGAAGGTGGTCCCCAACACGGGCTCCACCGACGGCAACACCTTTATCACGGTGAATGGAAGCGGATTCGCCGCAGGCGTCACTTCGGTGAATTTCATGGTGGGAAGCTCCAGTTGGGGCAGCGGGACCACCATCCACGTGATCTCGGATACTCAGTTGACGGTCTATAGTCCGCCAGCAACCGGCCACGCCGCCGGCGGCGACGTTTACGTGGTAGTGACGACGACCCCGAGCAACTCCAGCAGCCAGGTGGCCGGCGCCCTTTTCACCTATAAGCCCTACTCGGCGCCGACGTTAAGCAGCGTTTCTCCGGCCAATACCGGTAGCCCGGCCGGCGGTCAAACCTTTACCTTGACGGGGACCAATTTCGAAGACGGCTCCAGCAACCCGGTGGTGAGCGCGGTGTACTTTGGCACGGTGCCGGCGGCCTCCTTCACGGTCAACTCCGCCACGAGCATCACGGTGGTGACCTCGGCGCACCTCCCCGGTATTGCAAAGATCACTGTGGTGACGCCAGCCGGAACAAGCAACGCGCTCAACTTCTCCTTTACATCCCAACCGGTGGTGACGGCCCTGAGTCCCTCGACCGGCGCCATCAGTGGGGGGACCGCGGTGACCATCACGGGCGGGGCCTTCACGGGGGCGACCCAGGTCACCTTTGGAACCACGCCCGCCACGAGCTACACGGTCGTCTCCGATACGAGCATCACGGCGGTCAGCCCGAGCGTTGCCTCGGCCGGCGACTACGTGGTAAGGGTTACGACGCCCGCTGGATCGAGCAGCGGAACGGGAACGGCGGGTGTCAACATCTTCACGTATACCGTCGTTCCGGCACCCACCGTGACGGCGGTGAGCCCGGCCATGGGTTCGACCCTGGGCGGCACCGCGGTCGTCATCGCGGGGACCAACCTGACGGGCGCCACGGCGGTCAACTTCGGCGGGACGGCGGCCACATTCACGGTGGTCTCCGCCACCCAGATCACGGCGACGAGCCCGGCCCACGCGGTGGGGGCGGTGGACGTCACGGTCACCACGCCCGGCGGAACCAGCGCCACGAGCGCCGCGGACAGCTTCACCTACGTGGTCGTTCCGGCCCCGACGGTGACGGCCATCGCCCCGGCCAACGGCCCGGTGACGGGCGGCACCTCGGTGATCATCTCGGGCACCAACTTCACGGGCGCCACGGCGGTTTACTTCGGCGCTTACAGCGCTACGTTTGCAGTCGTTTCAGACGGCTCTATCACGGCGACGAGCCCGGCCGCGGCCGGGGCGGGAGCAGTTTACGTCACGGTGACCACGCCGAGCGGCCCGAGCGCCACGGGCGCGTCAAGCCGTTTCATCTATGGGACAGTCTATTCCATCAGCGGAACGATCACGCTGGCCGACGGCACTACGGGCGTCTCCGGAGTGAGCGTCACGGCCACCGGTGGCTACACCGCGACGACCGCCTCCAATGGAACCTACACCATTCCAACCGTCCCGGCGGGAGCCTACACGCTGACGCCCACCAAGACCGGCTACATTTTCACGCCGGCGAACGCCCCCGCGACGGTGAGCACGGCCAACGTGACCGGCATCAACTTCACCGCCACCCCGCTCTTCAGCATCAGCGGCAAGGTGACGGTAGGGACCGCCGGCGGCACGGGCCTGGCCGGGGTGACCATCTCGGCCGGCACCACGGCGCTGACGACCACCACTGCCTCGAACGGGACCTACACCATCGTGAATGTTCCCGCTTCCACGACGCCTTACACCCTGACCGCCACCAAGTCGGGCTATCTCTTTTCGCCCTCCACTCAGTCGGTGACCGTCTCCACGACTAATATCACGGGAGTTAACTTCATCGCCGTGACGATGAGCGTGGCGGCGTCGGCCTCTCAGACGACCGGCACGGCCCCGCTGGCGGTGACCTTCGGCTCGACGGTGGCGGGCGGCACGGCCCCCTTCACCTACGACTGGAACTGGGGAGACGGCACGGCCCACGGGACAACGGCCACACCCACGCACACCTTCGCGGCGGGCGGCATATTCAACGTCATCCTGACGGTGACGGATGATACCGGCGCCACGGCGACGGACAGCCACCTCACGATCACCGTGGGGGAGGCGCCGCTGACGGTGACCGCCAGCGCCAATCCCACGAGTGGCGGAGCGCCCCTCACGGTCAATTTCAGCGCCACGGCCACAGGCGGATCGGGCTCCTACACCTATACCTGGGCCTTCGGCGACGGCGGAACGGCGATCGGAGCCACTTCGAGCCACACCTACACCACGAGCGGGCCCATGGTTGCCAAGGTGACGGTGACGGACGGCCAGAGCACGGCCAGCGCGACGGTCAACGTGACTGTCCTGCCCCCGCCGGTGATCAACGCCATCTCGAAGATGACCAGCCCCTTCCGGCTCAAGGTCACCGGGTCCAACTTCCACGCCTCCTTCAGGGTGATGATCGGGACTACGCCGTGGACCAACGTGGCCTGGAAGAACAGCGGCAAGCTGGTGATCAAGGGCGGAGCCTCGCTGAAGGCTCTTCTGCCGAAGGGCGTGCCGGTCGCCATCACGGTCATCAATACGGACGACGGAGGCACTTCAACGGCCGTTCCCTTCAAGCGCTAAACGCACATTCTCCGCGGCTCATGCCGCGCGAACCCTCGGGGGCGGGCTTCGGCCCGCCCCCTTTTTGCGCGCGGGCAGGAGCGCTCTCCCGAGCGCGGTGGACGGTGAGGGCGGCGGGTCGGCCTCTGGAGAGGCCTCCTACGGGGGATGCGGGTGGTTGAGGGGGCTGGCGGGTCGGCCCCTGGAGAGGCCTCCTACCGTGCGCTGTGCGTCTCGGCGGTGAAGCGGCCGGTGTGTCCCGCTCCGGGGGCGCTTGCCGCGGGGCGGGCCTCTAGAGGAAGAGGGAGGAGACGGAGGCCTCGTCGTGGATGCGGCGGATGGCCTCGGCCAGGAGCGGCGCCACCGTGAGGACGTCGATCTTCTTGCAGCGCTTGTCCTTGTCGCCGATGGGGATGGTGTCGGTCACGAAGAGCTTGCTGATCTTGGACTTGTTGAGGCGGTCCACGGCCGGGCCCGAGAGGACGGGGTGGGTGCAGGCGGCGTAGACGCGCTTGGCGCCGTATTCGAGGAGGGCGTTGACCGTCTCGCAGAGGGTGCCCGCCGTGTCGATGATGTCGTCCACGATGACGCAGTTGCGCTTGCGGACGTCGCCGATGACGTTCATGACCTGGGCCACGTTGGCCACCTCGCGCCGCTTGTCCACGATGGCGAGCTGGGCGTCCAGGCGCTTGGCGTAGGCCCGCGCGCGCTCCACGCCTCCCGCGTCGGGAGAGACCACGGTCAGGTTCTTGAGGTTCAGCTTGGCGATGTGGTTCACGAGGACCGGCATGGCGAAGAGGTGGTCCACCGGCACGTTGAAGAAGCCCTGGATCTGGGCGGCGTGGACGTCCACGCAGAGGAGGCGGTCGGTGCCGGCGGCCTCCAGGAGGTCCGCCACGAGGCGGGAGGTGATGGGTACGCGGGGCTTGTCCTTGCGGTCCTGCCGGGCGTAGCCGTAGTAGGGGATCACGGCGTTGACGCGCTGGGCGGAGGCGCGCTTGAGGGCGTCGAGGATGATCAGGAGCTCCATGAGGTTGTCGTTGACCGGCTGGCAGGTGGGCTGGATGACGAAGACGTCCCGCCCCCGGACGTTCTCCAGGATCTGGCAGTAGTTCTCGCCGTCCGAGAAGTTCATGAGTTTGATGGAACCGAGCCGGATCCCCAGACAGTCGGCTATCTTGGCCGCCAGATCCAGGTTCCCCCTCCCCGACAGTATCACCGTGCGTCCGTCCATGGCCTCACACCCTCTTTCAAAAGCGAAGAATGGCTGGGGAGGGTGGATTCGAACCACCGCATGCCGGTTCCAAAGACCGGTGCCTTACCGCTTGGCGACTCCCCAGGATGCCGGCGGAACCCTCCTGCGCGCCGACAGGATAGCAAGTCGCCGCAGCGGGGGCAAGGCGGAGGAGGGCGGGGAGGAAAAGAACAACCACCACGACACCAAGGCACCATGGGCTGGAGGAAGGCGGAAGGAAGAGAGCACACCACAGAGGCACAGAGGCGCAGAGGCACAGAGAAACGAGGAAGAACCATGGGGAGAGGCGGCTGGCCATTGGCCCGGACGGTCCCGCCGTCGCGGCGTCATCCTGAGGCACCCTTCGAAGGTCCGCCCTGGAAGGATCTCAAGGGCAGGAGGTGCGGGAACGCGCCTCCCTCCGCTTCGCTCCGGAAGGCAAGCTGCACAAGTGCGAGCTGAAATTGCTTTGAACAGCCATGATGATGGAGGAACAGAAGAGCGGCGGGCGGGGGCGCCCGCCCCACTTTTCTTCACCCTCCACCCTCCACCGAAACAAAAGGGCGGGGCCGAAGCCCCGCCCAGTGTGAACTGCAAGCAGGACAAAAACTCAGAAAGTGCCCCCCAGGAGGCGGTCGGAGGAGGATGGAGCGGGCTCGGCGGCGGCTTCCTCTTCGGCCGCGGGAAGCTCGGGAGAAGCTTCTTCGGCGGAGGCCTCCAGAGCGGAGGCCTGGGCCGGCTCTCCCGCCTTGGAGGGGTGCTGCTCCTGCTCCTTGTAGGCGGAGATCACCGCGTCCTCCAGCATTTTCCGCGTCTCGCTGTTGAGCGGGTGGGCGATGTCCTTGAAGGTCCCGTCGCGGCGCTTTTTGCTGGGCATGGACAGGAAGAGCCCGTTGTTTCCCTCGATGATCTTGATGTCGCTGATGATGAAGCAGTGGTCGAAGATGATCGACACGAAAGCCTTCAGCTTCGGCTCATCCACCGGGAAAATCCGGATGTCGGTGATCTTCATGGCAGGGTCTCCTTTCCCACTCGCGGTACGGTGAGTTCCCAGTAGTCCTTTCGCGTCAGCGTGCTCGTCAGAACCGCGCTGATTCCCCGGTGCGATAGGTCACGGTACGCCTCTTGAGCCTGGCTTCGGTCCGGGAAGATTCCTATCCAGG
This sequence comes from Acidobacteriota bacterium, assembly GCA_021778515.1. Lineage (GTDB taxonomy): Bacteria > Acidobacteriota > UBA4820 > UBA4820 > DSQY01 > DTPS01. Next base: position 11,761 of record JAJYCJ010000071.1, on the reverse strand, counting down.
AGGAGCCCGATCCGGCTAAGAGCATCCGCCCTGCTCCATGGGGCGGAGCTGCCTGACGGCCACTCGAACCCTCGTCCCCTTGCTGTTTGAACACCTCCTCAAAACGGTTGAAAAACTGCCGCTCCGACAACGTTCCCTCCACGATCCCTTGGACTAACGCCTCTATTCTATGGGGCGTTCTGGCCCCTGTCAACCTCTCGTCCAGCAGGCGGTAGGCTTCGCCCGTGGGGGTCCCGGCCGTTCCCGGGAGCACGAGCAGGTGCATGGGGGGCGCGTCGGGCAGGGCGTACACCTCCTCGCCCCTTCCGGCCCCCAGGGCCGTGCCCCCGATGAGAAAGAAGGGGACGTCGCTGCCGAGCGCGCGAGCGAGATCGCGAAGCAGCTCCGGGGCCGGCGCCAAGCGCCAGAGCCGGCAGAGACCCAGGAGGGTCGCGGCGGCGTCGCTGCTGCCCCCGCCCAGGCCCGCCTGCATGGGAATGCGTTTGGCGAGGTGGATGCGGGCGCCCTTTCCGCAGCCCGTCGCCTCTTGAAGAGCCCTGGCCGCCCTGAGGACGAGGTTGTCCACGCCGGTACTCAGGGTTGGATCGCTGCACGTCAGGGCCATTCCGCCGGCGGCGGGGTGGAATTCGAGCGTGTCGCAGAGCCCGATGGACTGGTACACGGTGCGGATCTCGTGGTAGCCGTCGGGGCGGGGGCCGAGGACCTCCAGCCCCAGGTTGATCTTGGCGTGGGCCCGGTACCGCAACGGCGCGCTCATGGCTGGACCTCCTCTAGGATCTGTGCCGGATCGGCGGACCGGAGCTCGATCCCCTGCGGGACTCGAAAGATGGCCGGGCTGAAGGAGCCGCTGCGGGCCGAGGTCAGCTTCAGCGTGAGAAGGGTGCGGCCGGGGCCCCGGAGCTCGGCGCGGAGGAAGGGGCACGGCCCCGCGGGCGAGGGGACGAGATCGGCCCTGCAGCGGCCCAGCCCGTTTCTCCACCCGGCCCTCAGGCGGCCCTCCGGCCGCGGCTCCAGTCCCGCCCGCCCGGGCGGAGGCCCTCCCTGAAGCAGGAAAAGCAGGTCGGCCGGGTCCCACGGCATGGCCCGCGTGGCCTCGCTCCATCGGTAGACGAGGCCCGCGGATGGCGCCACGAGGGTGCCTCCCGCCGGGGTCAGGAGGAGGAGCACCTGGGTGGCGCCGAAGGGGTCGCGCAACTCCACCCGGGCGCCCTCCCCGGGCTCCACCGCACAGCCGCCGAAGGCGGCCAGGGTCCTCCCGCCCAGCCGGAGGGTGGCGGAGATGGAGGCCGAGTAAGGCCCGGCGGCAGGAGCGGAAGAGAGGGCGGCGGGCGGCTTCCGGGCGGCGCAGGCGATGAGAAGGGCGGGAAGCAGGAGCAGGAGGACCTTTGCGGTGGAGCGTTGAGGAATGGGGGAGGATGACGGGTGATGGATGATGGGTGATGGATGATGGCCGTCTAAAACAATTCCAGCTCGCACTGGTGGAGTTTGCCTTCCGGAGCGAAGCGGAGGAAGGCGCGTTCCGGCGCCCGAAGGGCGGCAGAGGACCTGCGGACGGAGCGCGGCCACGCTGGCGTGGACGGGCCCGGCGAAGGCCCCCAGCGTCGCGCCAAAGGCGCGGCCGAGACCCAGCCGTGGTTCGGAGCCGGCAGGGCAGTCCATTTTGGACAGGCATGATGAGGAGTGATGGATGTTGGGTGATGGATGATGGGTGAGCGGCAGAGGCCGCCCATCGTACCGACACCGCTCCCAGCCGGCCTTTTCAGGGGGCAACCCGCTACCCCCCTTGCGCCCACTCAAAGTGCAGCTCCTTGTTGAACTTGGTCATCACGATGGTGAGGCGGCGCTTCTCTCCGGCGGTAAAGGAAGCCTTCTCCGCATGGTTTTCGGAGATGTCCTGGACCTCCGTGCGGATCTTGAACGAGATGGTGTGCTGGCCTGGAGGGACGGAAAAAGTCCCGGTGTAGGTCGCCGAACGGAAGGTGAACTTGCGGTGAATGGTGACGGACGCCACCGGCTTTCCGTCGACCAGGATCTCGAACTCGCCGCGGAGCACGCCGGAGGTGAAGCTGTAGGCCACCGTGCAGGGCTGGGGGGGTACAGGAGGAGGCTGAACCGCCGCGGGCTTGACGACGGGTGCGGGCTCGGCCTGCTTCGGCGGGGCCTTCGGCCTGGGACGATAGATGGGCCTGCGCACGGGCTCCTTGGGGACCTCCGCGGAGGGGGCGGGCGGGACGGGCTGGGCTGGCTCGGCGGAGGTGGTCGCCTCGCCCGCCGGAACCTCCTGGGCGACTTTGCCCGCCAGGGCCTCCGCCGCCTGCTTCGAGGCGGCTCTGTGCCTGAGGTAGAGGACCCCGCCCACGGCCGCCAGCAGGAGCAGCGCGGCGAGGAGCCCACCGCCCGCGATCAGGAGGATCAGCGGCCTTCGCGACGATGGGCGGGGTGCCGCCGGAACGCCGCCTCCCGCGGCCGCAGCCGGCGGGAACGGGACCGTCCCGGACGCCCCTGCGGCAGGCGCGGGAGGGGAAGCCGGCGGGGAGAGCTCGGGAGGGGGCTGGACCACCGTGGCTTCGAGGTGCTCCCGGCCGGATGGCGGAGGAAAGACGGCCGTCACGCCCGTCCCGGCGTGGGGCGGGGCGGAGCCGGCCATGTAGGCGTCGATGTCCTGGACCAGCAGATCGGCCGAGGCGTAGCGCCGGTCCGGATCTTTGGCCATGAGGTAGCGGACCATCTGGTCCACGTCGGGGGAGAGCTCGGGGCAGCAGGAGAGGACGGAGGGCGGCTCCTCGCTGAGGATCTGGAAGGTGACGGTGGCGATGTCCTCGCCGGGGAATGGCTTCCGGCAGGTCAGCATCTCGTACAGGACGCAGCCGAGGGAGAAGAGGTCCGACCGGCCGTCCACCCCGCGCCCCATGATCTGCTCGGGCGACATGTAGGCCGGCGTGCCCAGGAACTGCCCCTCGCGGGTGAGCTCCGAGGTGGGGACCTTGGCGATGCCGAAGTCCATGAGCTTGAGGTGGCCGTCCTGCGTCTGGATGATGTTGGCCGGCTTGAGGTCCCGGTGGATGACCCCCGCCCTGTGGGCGTAGTTGAGCGCCGAGGCCAGCTCCCGGAAGAGGGGGAGGACCGTGTCCGGATCGGCCTTGCGGCCCTGCCGCACCTTCAGGTTCCAGGGGATGCCCTCCACGTATTCCATGGCGATGAACGGCACCCCGCCCAGGGAGCCGTCGTCGGCCTCGTAGATCGTGACGATGCAGGGGTGGTTGAGCTTGCCGGCGGCCCTGGCCTCGCGGAGGAACCGCTGGCGGAACTCCCGCACCTTGGCCTCCTCCAGGCCGTCGGGCAGGGCGATGGTCTTGAGGGCGACGTAGCGGTCGATGGTGGGGTCCCGGGCGAGGTAGACGAGGCCCATGGAGCCCCTTCCCAGCACCCTCTCGATGACGTACTTGCCGATGCGCTCCGGCGTGGAGCCGGGGCGCGAGGGTTCTGTCACCGGACCACCTCTCGGAGGGGCAGCATGGTCACCCCCTTCTCGCGGTAGTAGGGGAGCCTCTCTGCCAGAACCTTGATGGTTTTGGGATGGAGGTGCCCGATGGCCACCATGACGCCCTCTTTCTTCGACCTCGCTACCAGGGAATCCAACTGCCTCATGATAGCATCCTCGTCGTCCCGATCGTCAAGGAAGACGGAGCGGTACGCCGTCTTGACGCCCTGGGCCCGGGCGATGTCGTAGGCCACCGTCTGGGCGCTCGTGCGGCTGTCCAGGAAGTAGAGCCCTCGGCCCTTCAAGAACTCCATGACGGCGAGCATGAGGTCGGGATCGGAGGTGGCCAGGGAGCCCATGTGGTTGTTGACCCCCTCGGCGTGGGGCACGCCCGTCAGGTCCATGGCCAGGATCCTGTCCACTTCGGGGGGCTTCATGCCGCAGAGGATCATGCCCGCGGTGCCCCTCCAGTGATTGGCGTTTTCAGGCTCCATGGGCGCGTGGAGGATGACGGGAAAACCGTGGGCGTGCAGGTATTCGGCGCTGGTCACCGATTCGGGCAGGAAGGGGATGATGGCGAAGGTGACCGACTTGGGCAGCTCGGCGGCGGCCTCGTGGACCAGGTCCAGGCGATATCCCACGTCGTCGATGACGATGCAGATGGCCGGCGGGCCCCCGAGGGGAGCGGGGACGTGCGCGGTGCCGCTGGCGGGCGGCGTCTCCGGCCCCTTGGGCTGCGGCGGATAGGAAGGAGCTTTGAGGGAGGGGTGCTCCGGCCTCGCCTTGGCGGTGGGCGCCGGGGGCGGCTGGGTCGGCCTGGGTCCCGGCATCAAGAATCCCGGGGCCAGCCGGCGGAGGATCACGGCGCCCAGCAGCGCCGCCGCGATCAGCAGCAGGATCCAGAACGGGAGCTGAAGACCGGCGGCCTTCCGGCTCCGGCCCTTAGCTCGCGGCGGCGCCATGGGCCTTGCCCTGGGTTGCGGGGAGGGCCGCCTTGAGAACCTCCTGGTAGGCCTGGAGGTCCGTCTGCCCGGCCGCCGGCGTGAGGCGTATGGCCGGCTGCAGGGGCCTGTTCTTGATCGGTTGGCCGTCGGGATCCAGGAAGTAGGCCGTGGTCAGCCTGAGGAGCCCGCCGTTGTCCAGGGGGAACTCCTCGAAGAGGGGGGCCCAGCCGAAGGTGGGTTCTCCCGCCAGCACCGCGCCCCTCTCCACCAGGGAGAGGGCCAGCACCTCGCCGGCGCGGGCGGTGGTCCCGTTCACCAGGACCCGAAGAGGCCGTCCCGCCAGGTAGCCCGGTCCCTTCAACCGCTCCTGATGGCTGCCCTTGGGGCCTTTGAGGGTGGGCCCGGGCCCGGGCCCCAACAGCAGGCCGGCCCACCGCAGGGCATCCTGCGTGTCGGCGGGCGCGCAACCCCGCAGGTCCACCACGACCGTCCCTCGGGACCCCTTGAGGGACTTCACCAGGGCGTCGGAGGGCGAGCCGTCCAGCGCCGCCAGGACCAGGGCCCCTCCGGCGCCCGGAAGGGCGACCCAGCGGGCCTGCGGCGGCGCCTGCCGCACGAGGGTGACGCTGTAGGACTGCCAGCTGTCCGACTTCATGAAGACGCACGGGACCTTGTCCCCGGCCTTGCCGCGCATGGCATGCTGGATCTGGGCGTAGTTCATGTCGTAGGTGGAGCGGTCCCCGATGAAGCGGAGGGCGTCCAGGGGGCGGATGGAGGGGTCCTGTCCGGGAAAGACCGCGAGCACGCGGGCGAAATCTTGGTCCTTCGTGACGTAGAGGGGAAGGACCGGGTCGTCCGGGCGCATGGCCTTGTAGGCGGCCACGTCGGAGGGGGGGACGTAGACGCACTCGGGCCCCACGCTGGAGGCGGCCCCCTGGAGGGCCCCCCTGATGACGGTTTCGGGCGACTTGGGGTCCACGTAGTCCTTGAGGACCATCCCGAAGACCTTCTCGAAGAGGCTGAGGGACTCGGGGGCCAGCGGGGCGGCGGGCTCGTTCCCCTGCGCCGCGGCGGCCGCGGGCAGGGCGGCCAGCAGGACGAGGACGAGAAGTACGCGGAGGGCGTCAGCGCGAAGCGCCATGGTGGTCTCCTTTCAGCCAGGGCGCCGGGTCGATGGCCCTGCCCCCCTGGCGGAGTTCGAAATAGAGCGCGGGTGCCTGGGTGGTGGCGCTCTCGCCCACCGTCCCGAGCTGCTCTCCCTGGGTGAGGGTTTGGCCCTTCCGGACGTCCACCGAATCCAGTTGGGCGTAAATGGTGAAGAAGCCTCCGGGGTGGCTCAGGATCACGGTGTAGCCGTAACCGGTGAGCCAGTCGGCGTATTCCACGATCCCGTCGAAGACCGCGCGCACGGGGCTGCCGAGAGCCGAGGCGATGTCCAGCCCCGGGTGCGGCACCCGCGTCTTAAAGCGCGGGTTGATGGTGTCTCCGAAGGAGCGGACCACCACGCCTCGGCAGGGGAAGGGGAGGCTGCCTTCGGCCAGCGCCATGTTCTTGGAGTAGAGGTCGATCCGCTTGCGGAAGCTGAGGTCGTTCATGTAGCGGTCCATGGAGCGGGCCGCGGCGAGCCTCTCGTCCAGGGCCTTCTGGGCCGTGGCGCGCTCCAGGCTCAGGTCCCGGAGCATGGCCGAGAGCTGACCCTGCTCCCCGAGGAGCGTCTTCCGCTCGGCCTCGGCCTGGCTGGCCTCCTGCTCCAGGCTCGCCTTCAGCTGGGTCAGCTCGGCGCGGTTGGCCTCCTGCTCCCGGCGGAGGCTCGTCAGGCTCCTGAGGCTCGCGGCGTCCCTCTGGGCGAGGGCCTGCAGGTAGAGACCGGCGCTCCGGAGGTCCTGCGTGGACTGCACGGCGAAGTAGACGCGGTACTGCTGGAGCACGCCGAGCTCGTACTGCTCCCGCATCCTGAGGAGGAGATAGCGCCGGACCTCGGCTTCCTTCGAAGCCAGGGTCTGGGCCTGGGCGTCGGCCGATTGCAGAGCCTGCTGGCTCTCTTGCCTCTTCTGCGCGATGCGCCGAAGCATGGTCTCGTCGAGGCGCACCCGGCGTCGCAGCAGCTCCAGCCGGTCCAGAATGCCCGACTGCTTCCCGGCGATGTCCGCCACCTGGCCGGCCAGCCTGTGCACCTCATCCTCCAGGACTCCGGGCTGACCGGGCGGCGCCGCGGCGCGGGCCGGGAGCAGGAACAGAAGGAGGGTCCCCGCGGCGAGCGCCCCGGGCTTCATGCGCCCGGCCCCTTCAGGACCGGCCGTCCCTCCAGGTCGCCGGGCACCGGGACCCCCAGCTGGTTGAGGATGGTGGGGGCCATGTCGATCATGTTTGGGGCCCGGCTCAGCTCCCGGTTGGAGAAGAAGATCCCGGGCACGAAGGAGGGGGCCAGCGAGCAGTGGTCGCCGCTCCACGCCTTGAGGTTGTCCTCGATGAGCGCCTCGGGCGCCCCGCCCAGGGAGGTCTGCCAGGAGACCCGGTAGTCGGGGGTGTTGGTCACGCGCAGGTCCGGCGTCAGATCGGGGTCGTAGCGCTTGTAGAGCTCGTCGCGCGTGTAGACGGCGAAGACGGGATGGGCGCCGTTTTCGGGGTCCACCATCTGGGGCAGCTCCCGTTTGAGCTCGGCGCAGAGGGCGTCATACTCGGCGCCCGGCGCCACGATGCCGTGCTCCTCCCGCCCCTTGAGGTTGATGTAGACGTTTCCCAGGCCCAGGGCGTAGGCGCGGGTCTTGGACCAGTCCACGTTCTTGAAGAGGAGCCGGTCGTTGTCGAAGAGATCTTCGAGGGAGAGGACCCCCGTTCCCGATTTGAGGGTCATGTAGCCGTGGTCGATGAGCCACCGGTTGGTGTTCACGGCGCGGCGGAAGGAGGTGAAGCCGTGGTCCGAGAGCACGATGAGGGTGGCGCCCTTGGGCATCTCCGCCATGGCCTCGCCCACGATGCGGTCCATGCGGATGTAGGCCTGGCGCATGGCCTCCTGGTACTTGGGCGCCTTGGCCGCGTCGTAGAGCGGGTGGCCGGGGTCCATGTAGCGCCAGAGGACGTGGGCGATGCGGTCGGTGAACTCGTAGACCTGGACGTAGAGGTCCCAGTCCCCGTCCTTCAGCAGCCCGTTCATCATGCGCTCGTAGGCGTCCACGGTCTGGTTCATGTCGGAGAGGAACTGGTCCTCGTCGCACAGCCCGGAGGAGATGGTCCAGGTGTCGATGGCCCAGCCCATCGTCTTGTAGCAGCCGAACCGCTTCATCAACTGCTCGGCGTAGTCGCGCGGGTAGGAGATGGGGATGCCCTCGTCTTCGGGGTGGAAGTGGATGGGCGACATGTACAGCTTCAGCGACGGCGAGACGTCCAGCAGGTAGAAGCGCACCATCCCCTTGAGGTGGAGGATCCGGTTGAAGGCGAAGTCCAGGACCACCCACTCGGACCACTGGCCCTTCTTGAGCGTGGCCCGCTGGCCCTGAACCTCGAAGGAGCAGGTGCCCGCCCCGGCGTCCCACGACACCTTCAGGGGCACGTCCACGGTGGGGCGGATGCCCTCCTTCTGGAGCTTGGCCTCGCACCTCTTCTTCAGCTCGGCGCGGACCGTGGGATCGTTCGCCCCCGCCCCCGCGTCCTGCACCGCGTACTCGTAGAAGGGCTTGTTGAAGGGGCCCTTGATGGAGACGGTGACGGGCTGGGCCGCCTGGGGCGGCACGGGCACGATCTCCACGGAGAACTCGTTGTCGCCCGCCGTCAGACTGGGATCGGTCGTGAAGATGTAGGGCGTTCCCACGCGGCCCCGCATGTCCGGGACGCCGAGGCCCGACAGGAGCCTTCCCGCGGGGAAGGGGCGGGCCGGGAAGGTGTCCGGAACGCGGAAGACCAGGCACCGCTCGCCCGCCTGCGCCGCGGTCTTCCAAAAGGGCTTGCCCTTCAGGTGGTTGTAGGGCGCCGGGAGGCGCGTGGGGAGGTAGGTCGAGATGAAGAAGAACAGCCCGGCCGCCAGGAGGGCGCCGAGGCCTGCCACCAAGAACAGCAGGGGACTGGAGGGCCGCCGGAGGGCCCCCCTCAGGAGCACCACGACGCCCAGGACCAGGATCATCAGCAGGCCCGGGAAGACCCACCGGTTCCACCGGCCCAGGAGGAACGGCCGGCTCACCTCCTCCATGAGCGCGAAGCGCGGCTTGTAGCCCTTGAGATCGCGCACCAGGAAGTCGAAGACCTGGTCCCGCCCCGGGTTCCAGCCGGTCTGGAAGGTGCCCCACGATACGGGCGTCTGGGGAGGGTTGGTGACCTGGAGGTCGTGGTAGGAGCCCTCTCTGGCCAGGGCGGCCAAGTGCGGAAGGTCTCCCTCGGCCATGTACCGGCGCACGAGGGTAGGGTCCGCTCCGTCAAAACCCAGCACCACCACCTTGGGCTTGGGGGCGGCGCCGATGGAGATGAGGGCCGCCGCGAGAAACAGGCCCGTCAGGACGGCGCGGAGGCGGTTCATTGGCCGAGGAGGCCCCTGAGACCGGCATCTCTCACGATGGTGTGGGCGCGGTCGGGACCGGTGGAGAGGATGGCCACCGGAACGCCCGTCAGCGCCTCCAGCCGGTGGACGTAGGACTTGGCGTTGGAGGGCAGAGCGTCCCAGTCGGTGGTGCCGTAGATCTCCCGGCGCCAGCCGGGCAGCGTCTCGTAGACGGGGACGGCGGTCTCCAGGATCCAGGGCGCGGCCGGGAAGTCGGTCAGGCGCTCGCCGTTGACGTCGTAGGCCACGCAGACCTTCACCTCGTCGAAGGCGTCCAGCACGTCGAGGAGCGTGAGGGCGATCCCCTCCATGCCGTTGAGGCGCACCGAATAGCGGGCGGCCACCGCATCGAACCAGCCGCAGCGCCTCGGCCGGCCCGTGGTGGTTCCGTACTCGTGGCCCCGCTCCCGGATGAGGTCGCCCGTCTCGTTCTTCTGTTCCGTGACGAATGGCCCCTCGCCCACCCTCGTGCAGTAGGCCTTGTAGACGCCGATGACCGTCCGGATGTCCGTGGGCGGGATGCCCAGGCCGGTGCAGGCCCCTCCCGCCGTGCTGTTGCTCGAAGTGACGAAGGGGTAGGTGCCGTGGTCCACGTCCAGGAGCGTCCCCTGGGCCCCCTCGCAGAGAACGCGCTTGCCCGACCGGATGGTCTCCTGGACCAGCGCCGCCGTGTCGGTCACGAGGGGCTCGATCTCCGGGGCCATCTCCTGGAAACGCCGCACCACCTCCTCGGGAGCGATGCCGTCGTGGCCGAAGACGGCCTTCAGGTGGCGGTTCTTCGACTCGGAGAGGCGGACGAGCTCGGACCTGAGCAGCTCGGGATTCTTCAGAAAGATGGCCCGCACGCCCTCCCGGTTGTACTTGCTCTCGTAGCAGGGGCCGATGCCGCGCCCCGTGGTCCCGATCTTCTCCGAGCCCCGGCGCTGCTCCCGCAGTTGGTCCAGGAGGACGTGGTGGGGAAGGATGAAGTGGGCGCGGTCGGAGATGCGCAGCCCCCGGACGTCGATCCCCGAATCCTTCAGGCCCCGGATCTCCGTGACGAGGGCCTCCGGGTCGATGACGATCCCGTTCCCGATGACGCAGGTCTTCCCCGCGGCCAGAATCCCCGATGGCACCAGGTGCAGCGCGTAGCGGTTCCCCCCGATGGTCACCGTGTGACCGGCGTTGTGCCCGCCCTGGTAGCGACCCACGAGGTCCGCGGCGTCCGAGAGAAGGTTCACGATCTTGCCCTTGCCCTCGTCGCCCCATTGTCCCCCAACGATGACCATCGGCATCTGCATGGTGCACCCCTCTGAAGTCCGGTCCAAGTATATACCCGCGAATGCCCGTCCCAAACAGCCCGCCTTGCCGGCTCCAAACCACGGCCAGGTCTCGGGGGCGCCGGGGCGCCCCCTGCATTCGTGAGACGGGCACGGGAAAGGGCGGCCCGGCCCCACGGGGGCGCGGGCCGCCTGGAAGCCAGGCGAGGCGCCTATTTCTTGCCGATCCTGCCCAGCACGGTGGCCGTGGTCTCCTCCAGGAGCGCCTGGGCCTCCCGTTCGAGGCGCGCGCACTCCTGCTTCATCTCGGCCACGAAGGGGGCGTCGTCGATGCCCCCCAGGTTGATGAGGACGTTGAGGATGCCCCCCTTGAGGCCCGCGAAGGCCATCTGGGCACCGACGCCCGCGTCCGAGACGGAGTTCCGGTTGCCCTCCTGTGCCGCCCGCTTGGCCAACGCGAGGGCCTTGAGGCAGGTTCGGGCCGTCTCCAGGGGCACCGCGACGGCCTGCTTGAGACCCGCCTGCATGGCCGCCTTGCGGGCCGCCTTCTCCTCCGGGGTGCCCTTCGGCAGCCGCAGGGCATCCATGTACGCGTTGAAGGCTCGGGTGTCCTCGTCCACGGCCGCCAGCAGGTCGTCCTTGGCGGCCTGGGCCGCCTCGGCGGTCTCGTTCATGGCCGCGAAGGCCCCCTCGTAGCCCGGCTTGCCGACGGTGAGGTTGGCCACCATGGAGGCCAGCGCCGCCCCGAGGGCCCCCGCGAGCGCCGCCACGGAGCCACCACCCGGGGCCGGCGAGTCCCTGGAGACCTCATGGACGAAGGCGTCGGTGCGCCGGGTGATGAGAGCCCCCTCGGCGGGTTCCGGGTAGCCGATGACCTTCTCGCGGACATCGAAGGGGGACACGTCCCGAAGCCCGAGGCTCTGCACCGCCGTCTCCACCACGTCTTCCAGCGGGATGCCGGTGGAGCGCCCCTGGCGCGCCAGGTAGGACTTCCCCGTCTCCACCATGGCCTGGAGCGGCACCAGGCCGACGATCTCGCTCCCCGTCACCACGAGCCCCCGCTCCGCGGCCAGCTCCCTGGCCTTGTCCAGGACCGCGTGGGCCGGGGTGATCCGGTAGTTGGTCAGGTTGATGGAGATCTGGACCCGCCCGAACTGGGGCACCTCCCAGCCGATGGCCTTGCAGTGGCTGAAGAGGCCGGGCTGCTTCACGGACTCCCCCACGAGGCGATCGGGGTCCGCGTCGTTGAGGCGGTAGAGCTCCCGGCCGTCGTAGCCGTGGACCGCCTGGATGTGGCCGAAGAGGGCGTCAGGGTCCGGGAACTCGGCCTCGCAGGAGCCACAGAAGAAGCGTCCCTTCTCGTGTTTCAGCAGGGTGCCCATGTAGTAGAAGGGACGGACGTTGCCGCGGCGCACGCTCCTGCCCTTCTCGCGGAGCATGAAGGCGATGTCCGTGGCGTGGTCCTTGTTCCGGGAGTTGAGGTCGATGTTGTAGGCGATGAGGAACTCGCGGGCCCCGATGACCGTCGCGCCGGACCGCGCGTTGAAGG
>JAJYCJ010000070.1 GCA_021778515.1 Acidobacteriota bacterium | reverse complement strand
GTGGCGCTGTTGAAGGGGCGTGCGGGGCGAGAAGCGGGCACTTGTGGAGAGTCGTGGGTGGGGGTAGGGTAGGGACAGGCAGGACTCCCGGGATGCGGCTGTTTCCGCCCCGGGGGCCGCGCGGGGTGGCGTATCCAGCGGAGATTGGGGATCAGGCCTTCGTTCTGGGCCTGTTTGCTATTGGTTCGTGGGGGCGAGGCGGTCCAGTCGTCGAGCGCGCCGCGTCCCTCCTCCCCGACCTCACGATGGACCTGCTGTTTCCGGCTCAGAGCCGGGGCTTGCCCGAGGCGGCGGACTTGGCGGCGGTGGGTTCTCCGGCCGACGGGCCGGGTGGGAGGCCTAGGAAGGTATGAAGGGTGAGATCGTGAGCGCCCCCACGGGCCTGGAACGGCACGTCGTCTTCGCTGCGTTTCTGGGCTGGACGCTCGACGCGTTCGACTTCTTCATCCTGATCTTCGTCCTTCGCGATGTCGCCAGAAGCTACTCCACCTCGCTCACCACGCTCACGCTCGCCATTACCCTCACGCTGGCGATGCGCCCCGTCGGGGCGCTCCTGTTCGGGCGCCTGGCCGACCGGTACGGCCGCCGCCCGGTCCTCGTCATCGACGTCCTCTGCTTCGCCGGCCTCGAGTTCCTTTCGGGTTTCGCGCCCAACCTTCTCACGTTTCTGATCCTCCGCGCGCTGTTCGGCATCGCCATGGGCGGCGAATGGGGGATCGGCGCCTCTCTCGCCATGGAGACCGTGCCGGCGCGGTGGCGCGGCTGGGTCTCGGGGCTGCTCCAGAGCGGCTACCCGGCCGGCTACTTCGTCGCCTCGGCCGTCTTCGGGGTCTTCTACCCGCTCGTGGGCTGGCGCGGCATGTTCATGATCGGCGGGCTCTCGGCCCTTCTCGTCCTCTACGTGCGCCGCTCGGTCCCCGAGAGCCCCGACTGGCTCGCCCGCCGCGCGGCCCCTCGCCCGGCCTTCCGCCGCGTCTTCCGCAACCACCTGCGCCTCCTGCTCTGGGCCGTGGTGATGATGACCGCCTTCAACTTCTTCAGCCACGGCACGCAGGATCTCTATCCGAGCGCGTTCCTCGGCCGGCAGCTCCACTTCTCGCACGGCACCATCACCACGATCGCGCTCATCTACAGCGCGGGGGCCATCATCGGCGGCATCGTCTTCGGCGCCCTCTCGCAGCGGATCGGCCGCCGCGCCGCGATCGTGTCCGCCAGCCTCCTCGCCCTTCCCGTGCTGCCGCTCTGGGCGTTCTCCCGCTCGCCGCTCACGCTGGCGATCGGCGCGTTTTTGATGCAGGTGTGCGTGCAGGGCGCCTGGGGCGTCATCCCGGCGCACCTGAACGAGCTGTCGCCGCCGGATCTGCGCGCCACCTTCCCGGGGGTCGTCTACCAGCTCGGCAATCTGCTGGCCTCCTCCAACGCCACCCTGCAGGCGGCCATCGGCCGGCACATGCACCAGAACTACAGCTGGGCGCTGGCCTCGGTGGCCGGCGGCGCCGCACTGCTGATCGCGGTCCTGGTCGGCCTGGGCTCCGAGGCGCGCGGCGTCCACATGCGGGGAGAGCCGGGCGAGAGGCCGTCTGCCCAAGCAGTCGAAGAGGGCGAGGATGTGGTTCAGGTTCTAGCCAAGGGTTCCGATCGCACCGGGGGTCACGCCGAATCGGATTGATCCGGGCGGATCCCTCTCCCCAACTTCCGCGATAGACACGCGGGTGACATCGGCCGAGGTTCAGGTTCACGGGGGGAAGACATCGTCTCTTGGCCGGTGAGGGGTGGGGGCTTTCCTCTCCGGTTCGCGGGCCAAGCCAGCCGACTCATCGCCCTGCCCTCCGGGCCCCCTCCCCACGGGCAGAGCCCGATAGGGCCCCAGCCCGCCCTTGGGGCTTGCTCCCCCGGATCAAGTCCGGGGTCGCAGGCAACCCAAATGCCCTGGCGCTGAAGGCCGTCTTTCACGCAAACCACCTTCCATCTGCCTTTCGGAGCCACTCCCACCATGTCCAATCGCGGGATGGCGATCGCTCCCGCAGCGGTGGGTTGCCCCCAAACACCGTGGAGCCGGCGTGCGCGGATGGATTCCTGCCCCGGGTCGGGGCCCGGGGGCGGGCCCTTCGCGGGAATGACGGAAGCCTGGCCTTCGTGGCGGCCGCACCTGGTTGCTGCTGAAAAGCCGGCCGATGTGGCCATCGGCCGCTACGGTGGATGCAGGCCTTCGCGGGGCGCCAAGGGGCGGCGCCTTTCGCTTGCTCCCTCCTGCCGCTCGGCCCCACGCCTCCTTGGGCATCTGCCGCCCGGTTGCGGCCCTCTCGCTTCACGGTTCGCCTCTTCACTCCTTCGCTTCGTAAAGGTGGTAGCATGCGGTCAGTGTGGACGGGATGGTCTCTCTGGAATCGGACCCGCGGCCGTGAGGTGCAGTGGCCACGGGGAGAGGTTTCAGTGTGGCCCGTTCGACCGTGAGCGGCCCGTGACGGCGGGATGAAGGCGCGATGCGCTTCCACCACCACCGGAAACCCAGATGGGTTGGCGGGTGCACAGTGTTGCTCGCTCCCATTCAGGAAGGCGCAGCGTGGCGGATACCCTCAGGAAGTTCTTGAAACCGTCCGGCTACCTCGCGGCCGCCAAGGCCGAGAAACCTTTGCGCGACGAGCTCTTGAGCATCGAAGGGCTGGAGGAGAGGGCCAAGGCCCTGGCGGCCCGATTCACCATCAACCCCAAGCCCCGCCTCATGACGCGAAGCCCTCTTCCCCGCCTGGACGACAACACCCGGGTCCTGAGGGGGGCGTACCGGACGTTGGCCGACGACGTGCACCGCGGGGAGTTCGTCACGGGGGAGGTGGATTGGCTCCTGGATAACTTCCACCTCGTGGCCTCCGAGATCCAGGCCGTGCGCCAGAACCTGCCGCGGGGCTTTTACCGGGGGCTTCCCAAGCTCGCCCTGCGGGAGCTCGCGGGCGAGGCCAGGGTCCACGCCATGGCCATCGAGCTCATCCGCCACAGCGACAGCCGCCTCGACCGGCATCAGCTCGTGCGCTTCATGAACAGCTACCAGACCGTCGCCCCGCTGACGGTGGGCGAGCTCTGGGCCTGGTCGAGCATGCTGAAGCTGGCCCTCATCGAGAACATGCGGCGACTGGCCGATGAGATCCTCGAAGCGCGAGAGGCGCGCCGGGCGGCCGACGCGTACGTGGCCCTGATCGATGCCGAGGGGCACGGTCAGCCGCCGCTGTTGCCGCCGGTCCTCCACACCGCCTTCGTCGTTCAGACCCTCCACCGCCTGCGCGAGTATGGCCCTCGCCTCACCGCCGTCTCCGACGCCGTAGACAAGTACCTTGCGGCCGAGCACATGACCCCAGAGGATGCGATCCGCGGCGAGCACCAGCGGCAGGCCGCCGCCCAGGTTTCGGTGGCGAACGTCATCACGAGCCTCCGCCTTTGCGCCACTCTCGACTGGAGCCAGTACTTCGAAACCGTGAGCCTGGTCGAACGCGTGCTCCAGCAAGATCCCGCGGGTGTCTACAGGAGGATGGACTTCTTGAGCCGCGACCGCTACCGGCAGGCCGTGGAGGATCTGGCCGACAGGACCGGGGAGGCGCAGTTGCGCGTCGCCCTGCGGGTAATCGAGAGCGCGCGCCAGACCGCGGAGGGCGGGCAGGCGGGCGATCGTGCCTCCCACGTGGGCTACCACCTCATCGGCAAGGGCCGACGCGACCTCGAGGTGGACGTCGCCTACCGCCCCGCTCTCTCTCAGAGGATGCGGCGGTTCCTCTTCGCCCACGTGACCGCGGCCTACTTCTGCTCGTGCGGGCTCATTGCCGCCCTCCTGGTAGCCCTCGGTCTGGCGTACATCCTCGAAAACGGAGGGGCGCCTCGGGTCGGGGTGCTGGGTGCCCTGCTCCTGCTGCTGCCGGCAAGCGAGGTGGCCATCGCCCTCGTGCAGGTCGTGGCCGCGCGATTGGCCCCGCCGCGGCGCCTTCCCCGTCTCGATTTCATGGAGGGCATCCCCGAGGAGGCGCGGACCATGGTCATCGTGCCCACCATGCTGACCAGCGTGCGCAGGGCCAACGCGCTGATCGAGCACCTGGAGGTCCTGGCTCTCGGGAACCTGGACCCGCACGTCCATTTCGCTCTCCTCAGCGACTTCACCGACGCCGCCTCGCGCGAGATGCCGGAGGACGAGGAGATCCTCTCCGCCGCCCGGGCGGGCATCGAGGACCTGAACGTCCGGTACGGCGAGGGGCGCGCGGACCGGTTCTACCTGTTCCATCGCCCGCGGCTGTGGAACCCAGGCGAGGGCGTGTGGATGGGCTGGGAGCGCAAGCGAGGGAAGATCGAAGAGTTCAACCGGCTCCTCAGGGGAGCCACCGACACGAGCTTCTCCGTGCAGGTGGGAGACACCGAGATCCTCTCCCGCGTGCGCTACTGCATCCCCCTCGACTCCGACACCCGCCTGCCGCGCAACGCCGCCAAGAAGCTGATCGGAATCATCTCCCACCCCCTGAACCGCCCCTACTTCGACGCGAAGCTCGGCCGCGTCAGCGAGGGCTACGGGATCCTCCAGCCCAGGGTGAGCGTGACCAAGGCGAGCGCCGCCGGCTCGCTCTTCGCCCGCATCTACGCAGGCCACACGGGGGTGGACCCTTATACCACCGCGGTCTCGAACACCTACCAGGACCTGTTCAACGAAGGGATCTTCACGGGCAAGGGGCTCTATGACGTGGACGCATTCACGGCGGCCCTCAAGGACAAGGTGCCCGTCAACGCCCTTCTGTCGCACGACCTCTTCGAGGGCGTCTACGCCCGCACCGCCCTCGTCTCCGACGTGGAGCTCGTGGATGACTATCCCGCGAGCGTACTCGCTCATGCGCGGCGCCAGCATCGGTGGGTGCGTGGCGACTGGCAGATCTTCTGGTGGCTGTTTCCGTTCGTTCCCAGCCGGGTGGGAAGGCGGCGCAACCGGCTGCCCTTCCTCTCCCGATGGAAGATCTTCGACAACCTGAGGCGGAGCCTCGTCGCACCCGCGACCCTCCTCCTGCTTTTCTGGGCGTGGCTCTTCGCGCCTGGGACCCCCTCGACCTGGACGGCGGCCGTCCTGGCCGCCATGGCCTTCCCCCTCTATCCGCAACTGCTCTCGGCGGCGGGCGGCCCGCGGCCGCAAGAGACTTGGCGCGTGTTCCTGCGCGCCTCGTGGGAAGATGGGAGGACCGCTCTCGCCCAGGTGACCCTGCAGCTCACGTTCCTCGCCCAGGACGCCTACGAGAGGATGCACGCGATCTTCTTGACGCTCGTTCGCCTGGTGGTGACCGGCCGCCGCCTGCTGGAGTGGGAGGCGGATGCCGCCAGCGCCGGGCGGCTGGGCGTTCTCACGAAACGGGCCCTCGCTCTGCGGTTCTTCCTGGAGATGATCGCCAGCCCGCTGATCGCCATCGCCGCGCTCCTCCTGGCGTGGGCCTTTCGTCCGGCGGCGCTCGTGACGGCCGTCCCGGTGCTGGCCCTGTGGATCGCCGCGCCGCTCATGGCCTACCTGCTGAGCCAGCCGGTGCCTGGCCGGAGGCTCGAGCTCGGCCCGGAGGATCGCCGCTTCCTGCGTCTCGTCGCACGCAAGACGTGGGGCTACTTCGAGGCGTTCATGGGCGCCGAGGATCACGGACTTCCGGCGGACAACTTCCAGGAGACCCCCGAGCCGAGGGTGGCCCACCGGACCTCCCCCACGAATATCGGGATGGGACTGCTCGCGACCCTCGCGGCCCACGACCTGGGCTTCATCGAAACGGACAATCTCGTTTCGAGGTTCGACGCCGCCATCACGACCATGGAGGGCCTCGAACGCTACGAGGGACATCTGCTGAACTGGTACGACACGGTGACCCTCGCCCCGCTCTCGCCCCGCTATGTGTCGACGGTCGACAGCGGCAACCTCGCCGCCGCGCTCATGGTGGTGGCCGAAGGGCTGCGCGAGCTGAGCGCGGCCCGGCGGGCGCAGGCGCAGCCTCTTCCCGATTCGGCGACGGATCACTCCCCGAGTCTGGATAGCCTAGCGGGCCGCGCCGCCGCCATGGCGGACGGGATGGACTTCGGGTTTCTCTACGACACGCAGCTCCGGATCCTCTCGATCGGCTATCGTCTCGCGGACGCCGAGGGGCCCGGCAGCCTCGATGCGTCCTACTACGACCTCCTGGCCTCGGAGGCACGGCTCGCCAGCTTCATCGCGATCGCCAAGGGCGACCTGCCGGACAAGCACTGGTTCCACCTGGGACGTCTCATCACCAGCGTCCACGGGAAGCCCACCCTGCTGTCCTGGAGCGCGACGATGTTCGAGTACCTGATGCCGCTCCTGGTCATGAAGAGCTATCCGGAAACGCTCCTCGACCAGTCGTGCCAGATGGCCGTGCGGCGGCAGAGGGAGTATGCCGGGGACCGCTCCGTGCCCTGGGGGATCTCGGAGTGCGCCTACAACCTCGTGGATAGAAACGACAACTACCAGTACAAGGCCTTCGGCGTTCCCGGACTCGGCCTGAAGCGGGGCTTGGCCGACGAGCTGGTGGTGACTCCCTACGCCACCGCGCTGGCCGCCATGGTCGGCCCGGCGGCGGCGGCCCGCAATCTGCGGCGCCTCGCCGCGCAAGGCCTCGAGGGCGCCTACGGTTACTACGAGGCCATCGACTACACCCACCGGGAGACCGATGAGTCGGAGGGCGCAGCGAAGAAGGCCGGACCCGCCAGGGGCACCATCGTGCGCTCGTTCATGGCCCATCACCAGGGGATGACTCTCGTTTCCCTCGCCAACGCGCTGCTCGGCGATCCGATGGTGAGGCGCTTCCACAGGGACCCGCGCGTGCAGGCCACGGAACTGCTGCTGCAGGAGCGCGTCCCCCGCCGGACCGCCATCACCCAGCCCAGGCCCGTCGAAGAGACGAGACTGGCCGGCCCCGTGCCGGCGCGCGCCATCCGCCGGTTCCGGACGCCGCACACGGCGTCTCCCCATGCGCAGTTCCTTTCCAACGGCAACTTCACAACGGTCGTGACGAACGCGGGCGGGGGCGCCGCCTTCTGCCGCGGCCGAGCCGTGACCCGGCACCGCGACGATCCGACCCTTGACCCGGGAAGCCAGTTCCTCTACCTGCGGGATGTGCGCAGCCGCTCGGTGTGGTCCGCCACCTTTCACCCCACCGCGAAGGAGCCGGACGATTACCTGGTCACCTTCTTCGCCGAGAAGGCGACCTTCAGCCGCCGCGACGACCACATCTCCACGCAGCTCGACATAGCGGTCTCGACGGAAAACGACGTCGAGGTGCGCCGGCTGGCGGTGACCAACCACGGCGACCGTCCCCGCGAGATAGAGATTACCAGCTATGCCGAGATTGCCCTGGCCCCGCCCGCGGAGGACCTGGCCCATCCCGCATTCTTCAAGCTCTTCATCGAGACCGAGTACGTTCCCGACATCGCCGCCCTTCTCTGCCGCCGCCGGCCGCGCAGCGTGGACGAGGGGGAGCTCTGGGGCGTTCACGTCCTCAGCCTCGAAGGCCGGGCGCAGGGGCCCGTCGAGTGGGAGACCGACCGCGAGCGCTTTCTGGGCCGTGGGCGAGGCGTGGACAATCCACAGGCCCTCGATGGACGCTCGCTTTCGGGCACTACCGGGGTCGTGCTCGACCCCATCTTCAGCCTGCGCCAGCGCATCCGCCTCGCTCCCGGCGGCTTCATGAGGCTCTCCTTTGCCACGGGAGTGGCGACCTCCAGGGAGATGGCCCTCGCCCTCGCCCAGCGCTACCACGACCCCGGCGCCGCCGCGCTGACCTTCGCCGTGGCCTTCGCCCATGCCCAGAGCGGCCTGCGGCACCTGGGGATCTCGAGCGAGGAGGCCGTTCTTTTCGAGCGCCTCGCCTCCCGCGTGCTGTACGCCGACGGATCGCTGCGCGCCGGCCCGGAGCTTCTGGTCCGCAACACTCTAGGCCAGGAAGGGCTCTGGCCGCACAGCATCTCGGGCGACCTGCCCATCCTCCTCGTGCGGGTCGTGGATGAGGGCAACCTGCCCCTGGTGCGCCAGGTCTTGCAGGCACAGGACTACTGGCGCCTCAAGGGGCTGAGCGCGGACGTCGTGATCATCAACGAAGACCCCACGAGCTACCTCGACGAGGTGCACGAGCAGCTGACGGGCCTCCTCGACAACGGGCCCTGGAGAGCGTGGAAGCATCGCCCCGGCGGGGTCTACCTCCTTCGGGCCGACCACATGACCGAAGCCGGGCGCATCCTCCTCGAAAGCGTCGCGCGCGCGGTTCTCAGCGGCGAGCGAGGCGAACTCGCCCAGCAGCTCAACCGGCCCAGGCCCGAGTCCCCGGAGCCGGAGGCTTTGGTGGTCCATCCCGCCCCCCCGCCCAGCGCCGGGTCGCCGGCGGAGGTGGCCGTACCTCCGCTCGCCCTGGCCAACGGGCTCGGCGGGTTCGCCGGCGATGGGCGCGACTACGTCATCGTCCTGGAGGGGGACCAGGAGACGCCGCTGCCCTGGGCCAACGTTATCGCCAATCCCCAGTTCGGAACTCTCGTCACGGCCTCCGGTTCAGCCTATACCTGGTGCCAGAACAGCCGCGAGAACCGCCTGACCTCCTTTGCGAACGACTTCGTGAAAGACCCGACTTCCGAGGCCCTGTTCATACGCGACGATGAGACCGGCGACGCGTGGTCGCCTACGCCTGGCCCGATGGCCCGCACCCCCGCGGGCGGCCGTTTCGTGGTCCGCCATGGCGCCGGGTGGAGCCGCTTCTCGCACGCCGAGCGGGGCATCCGCCAGGAGCTCGATCTCTTTGTGTCGGTGGATGACCCGGTGAAGATCTCTCTGCTCACGCTCACGAACGAGGGCGGGGTGCCGCGGCCTCTGAGCCTGTTCGCCTACAACGACTGGATTCTCGGGCCGCCGCGGGCCGGCGAAAACGCGCTCATCGTGACCGAATTCGACGCCGACCACGGAGCGATCCTGGCCAGGAACTCCTATAACCGGGATCACGCCGAGCGCGTGGCTTTCGCGTGCTCCGGCGAGGGGCTCCGCTCGATGACTGGGGACCGGCGTTCCTTCCTCGGGCGCAATGGCGCCCTGGCGAGGCCGGCAGGACTTCGCAGCAAGGCCCTCTCCGGGAGGGTCGGTGCGGGCCTCGACCCGTGTTCCGCGCTTCACGTCGCCCTCACGCTGGGCGCGGGGGAAACCCGCCGCTTCGTCTTCCTGCTGGGCCAGGGACGCGACACCGAGCACGCGCTAGATCTGATGACCCGATACGGACCAGCCGAAAGCGCCTCGTCCGCGCTCGAAGCCGTGCGCGGGAGCTGGGACGCCATGCTCGGCGCCGTTCAGGTCCACACGCCTGACGATTCCTTCGACGTCATGATGAACCAGTGGCTTCTCTACCAGGCAGTGAGCTGCCGGTTGTGGGCCCGGTCGGGCTATTACCAACCGAGCGGTGCCTTCGGGTTCCGCGACCAGCTCCAGGACGTGATGGCCCTCTCGCTGTCCCGGCCGGATCTCATGAGGGAACACCTGCTGCGGGCGGCCGGCCGGCAGTTCGTCGAAGGCGACGTCCAGCACTGGTGGCACGAGCCCGGCGGCAGGGGCACTCGCACCCGCTGCTCCGACGACCTGCTGTGGCTCCCTTACGCGGTGGCGCACTACGTCCGCACCACGGGCGACGCGGCCATACTCGACGAGAGTCTTCCCTACCTCGAGGCCCCCCCGCTCGCTCCGGAGGCGCAGGAGGAGTACGGCCAGCCGCACGTCTCCGCCGAGAAGGGACCGCTGTACGAGCACTGCGTCCGCGCCATCGACAGGGCCTCGACCGCCGGCACCCACAGCCTGCCGCTCATGGGCAGCGGCGACTGGAACGACGGCATGAACCGGGTTGGCTGGAAGGGCCGCGGGGAGAGCACCTGGCTTGGGTTCTTCCTCTGCGCCGTCCTCGGGGAGTTCGCCCCCCTCTGCGCTGCACGCGCGGACGACGCACGCGCCAAGCGGTATCAAGGACAGCGCCGCCGCCTCTCAGCCATGCTGGAGAAGACGTGGGACGGCGAGTGGTATCAACGTGGCTATTACGACGACGGCACACTCCTGGGGTCGGCCCACAGCGACGAATGCAAGATCGATTCGATCGCGCAATCCTGGGCCGTGCTCTCGGGCGCGGTACCCGTGCGTTTCGCGGACCGCGCCATGGACGCGGTCCGCTCGCATCTGGTGCGGCGAGGTCCGCAGCTCATCGCACTGCTCGATCCGCCCTTCGACCGCACGGCCCAGGACCCCGGGTACATCAAAGGCTATCCCCCCGGGGTGCGGGAGAACGGCGGCCAGTACACTCACGCCGCCTGCTGGGTCGTCATGGCTCTGGCCCGCAGGGGCAGCGGGGACGAGGCGATGGAGTTCCTACACATGCTGAACCCCGCGAACCACGCCCGGACGCCAGGGGACGCCGAGCGGTACAAGGTGGAGCCGTACGTCGTGGCCGGAGACGTGCTCTCCCACCCTGCCCACGCCGGGCGCGGAGGTTGGACCTGGTACACGGGGTCCGCGGGCTGGATGTACCGCGCGGGCCTCGAGTCCATCCTTGGGCTCAGGCGCAAAGGCTCGACCTTCGAGATGGACCCCTGCATCCCCTCGTCCTGGCCAGAGTACTCCATCGACTGGCGCTTCAAGGGGACGCGTTACCGGATCTCGGTTTCGAACCCCAAGAGGCGTTGCTACAGGGTGGCCAGGGCCGAGCTGGACGGAGCCTGTGTGGACGCGCGCGCCATCCCGCTCGTGGATGACGGGGGCAACCACCTCGTAACCCTAGTGCTGGGTGAATGAGCGCCGAGGCGTGAGAGACCTGATAGCCGGCCTGCCCTCATCGGCTCAAGAAGCCTTCGCGGGTGAAACGGATGGCGTCGGTGCCTGTCGCGACGAGATGATCGGCTCCCGCCGGGATGGGCCGTTGGTTTCGCCTTCGCGCCGCCGTGCGGTACGATGTCCGCAGCCTTAGGGAGGGTCCCATGTCCGGTCGCGGTCGCGATGTGCCGGGGGGCATCCGTTTCGCGTTCGCGGATTCCATCGCCTTTCTCAACGCGGGCGATTGGGACACGGTGGCGGCGCGCTCGGGCCTGTTCATGTCGCGCCGGTTCCTGGCTCTGCTGGAGCAGAACCTGCCCGAGAACCTGGTCACGCACTACGCTTTGGCGTACCTGGGGGACCGGCCCGTCGTTGCCATCGTGGCGCAGAGCCTCGACATCCGGATCGCGGACCTCTCCTCCCGAGGCGCCGGTGAGGAGGGGCGCGGACTGTGGCGTTCCGTAGAGGCGGCGGCGGGACGCTCCATCACCCGCGCTCGAAGGCGATTCCTGCTCTTCGACGTGCTCCTTCCGTGGGCGCGGCTCGACGCGGAGGCCAAGGCGGCGGACGAGCCCGAGCTCTGGCCCGGGGTGGCGTCGAGTCTGTGGCGCCAGTGGCGCACTCTCCTGAAGGCCGCTGAGCACGTCGCGGAACTGCCGGTGGCGTGGGTCCACCAGCGCATGCTCGTGTGCGGGAACCTCCTCACGACGGGGCCCCACGGCGTGGCCTTCGCCGAGGGCGAGGATCCGGCGCGGCTCTGGCCCGCGGTGGAGGAAGCCGTATACCGGATCCGGCGCTCGATGAAACTCTTCAGCGACTCCGACCTCGTCATGATCAAGGACCTCACGGCCGACCACAAGGATGCCGCGGCCGCCCTGCGGCACTTTCACTTTCGCCGCTTCGAGACCGAGCCGAACATGGTCCTCCCGTTGAAGCCAGGCTGGCGGAGCTTCGAGGACTGTCTGGGGGATATGAGATCGGAGTACCGGAGCCGGATCAAGAAGACCCTCAAGGAACTGGAGGCCTCGGATGTGGTCCTCGAACGCCTCGGTCCGGAGGAGGTGAAGGACAGGGCCTCGGAGATCCACGGCCTCTACCTCCAGGTCCACGAGCGCCAGAAGCTCCGCCTGGTGACCATCCGGCCCGGCTGGATCCACTCGCTCGCGGACCGGTTCGGCGACGATTTCCGCACCGTCGTCGCCCGGCCCAGGGAGGGCGGCAGGCTGTTGGGCTTCGTCACCGTGATCAGGGACGGCGACAGCGCCTACGGCTACTACATCGGTTTCGACAAGGCCGCTGCGGCCGGGGGAATCCCCCTGTATCTCGGATTGGTGTACGCCGGCGTAGGCCAGGGCATCGCGATGGGGGCCGAGCGGATCTATCTGGGCCGCACCGCCCTCGCCCCCAAGGCCCAGATCGGCGCCAGGGCCCAGCCCTTGCACGGCTATCTGAGGTTCCAGAGCCCGGCCCTCAACCTCGCCGTGCCATCCATCCTGGCGCTGCTTCCCGCTCCGGCGGAACCCCCCGAGCGCCATCCCTTCAAAACTTGACCGCAAGCGGCCGGATGGGTTCCCACGACTCATCGTGTGCCCGCACATCGGACGGGCGAGCGCGAGCGGCGGTGTGCGCTCGAAGGGCGCTTTCCGGGTTACAATGGCCCGTGACGGATCAAGAATAACCGCGGGGGAAACGCCCTATGGCGTTGTTTCGTACCAGGAGCGGTACTCGACGTGTCGCCAGGAAGCCGACCGGCTGGTGGGGCAGCGCCGTGGAACAGACGGCCGACAGCGTGATGGTCACGGACCTTTCCGGCCTGATCCAGTACGTCAACCCAGGGTTTGCGCGGACCACGGGCTTCAGTGCCGCCGAGGTCGTCGGCCAGACGCCCAGGATCCTCAAGTCGGGCAAGCACGGCGCCGACTTCTATCGTGAACTGTGGGCAACCATTCTGGCGGGCAAGCCTTACCGGGCCCTCATCGTGAACCGCCGGAAATCGGGCGAATTTTACTCCGGCCAACTCTCCATCTCCCCCATCCGAGACAGGAAGGGGCGTCTGACCCACTTCGTCTCGGTTCTCAGGGATGTGACCGACCTTCTCAAGAACAAGGAGCGCGAGGTGGAGATGGCCCTCGCCAGAACCGTGCAGGAACGCTTCTACGGCGCCGCCGTCGAGATACCCGGCTACCAGATCGCGGGAACGACCGTGCAGGTGCTGGAAATCGGAGGGGACTACTTCGACTTCATCCCCATGGGGAACGGCTCCCTGGGGATCGTCGTGGCGGACGTCACCGGCCACGGCGCCGCGGCGGCCCTCGTGATGGCAGAGACACGGGCCTATCTGCGTACGCTCTGCGCACAGATGGACGACCCCGGAGCGGTCCTCACGCACATCAACCGGGCCCTGGCTCACGATCTCATGGACAACCAGTTCGTCACCCTCTCGCTCGCCCGCCTCGACCCCTCCGAACGGGCCATGGTCTACGCCAGCGCGGGCCACGTGCCCGGCGTCCTGATGAATACCGGGGCCCAGGGCGAGACCCTCCTCCCCAGCCTCGGCCCCCCTCTGGGCATCTTCGAAAAAGAGCGCTATCTCTCATCGGAGGTGTGTGAACTGCGAAAGGGCGATGTTCTGCTCTTCGTGTCCGACGGCGTCCTGGAGACCAGAGATTCCGATGGAGAGGAGTTCGGCATCGGGCGTGCGGTGGAGGTCATCTCCGCCCGCCCTGACCTGCCAGCGGCGGAAATTCTCGATGCCCTTCAATCCGACGTCCGCGAGTTCGAGGCGGATGCCGCGGTCAGGGACGACGTGACGATCGTCGTCGTCAAGGTCCAGTCGTAAGGAAGCCCGCCGCCGCGGGTCGAGGATGTCCCTCGGCCCTTCCCCGCCGGGCAGGCCCCGCCGCCCGCCGGCCCGGCGAGCCTCATCTCGCTGTCGAGCAGGCCGTCACCGCCCTTGAGCAGGGGAGCGTCCGGAGGAGGCCGAGGTCATCCGGGTACCTCCCTGGGCTTGGGGTTGTGCCAGCAGCCGTCCGCCGCGATGAGCGCGTCCGCCTCTTTCGGCCCCCAACTGCCACGTCGGTATGAGTGGACCCGGTGGTGGGCGTTCAGAACCGGGTCGACCACCGTCCAGGCGGCCTCGACCGCGTCCTCGCGGCTGAAGAGCGCTCCGTCGCCGACCATCGCGTCGCCCAGGAGCCTTTCATAGGGCGCTTCCTCTCCCGGCCGTTCCTCGGCCAAGTAAAGCTCTCGCTGGTCGCCTACGAACTCTCTGCCCGCGCGCTTGACGCGGGCGGCAAGGGCGACGGCCGAGTTGGGGGAGAGCCTGAAGCGCAGATAGTTGCCCAAGGCGGTCGTCGACGCCGAATCCTCGAAAAGCCTCTGCGGTGGGGGCTTCAGCTCCACCAGGACCTCGGCCGCGGTGTCGGCCAGGAACTTGCCGGAGCGCAGGTACCACGGCACGCCCTCCCAGCGCCAGGAGTCGATGTAGAGCCGAAGGGCGCAATAGGTCTCGACGTCGGAGTCCTTCGCCACCCCCGGCTCCTTCCGGTAGCCGGCATACTGGCCGCGCACCACATCCTCGGACTTCAGCGGGCGCATGGCCTGGAAGACCTTGGCCTTCTCCGAGTGCACGGCTCCGTAGCCCCTGTAGGCCGGCGGCTCCATGGCAAGCAGCGCGACGATCTGGAAGAGGTGGTTCTGGATCACGTCGCGCAGACAGCCGGCGGTCTCGTAGAACGCGCCGCGGTTCCCGACGCCGAAATCTTCGGCCAGGGTGATCTGGACGCTGGCCACGGTGTTGCGGTTCCAGACCGGTTCGAGGAACGAATTGGCGAAGCGGAAATAGAGGATGTTCATGATCGCTTCCTTCCCGAGGAAGTGATCGATGCGGAAGATCGAGTCTTCCGGGAAAACCGAGTGTGCGACGCGGTTGAGTTCCCGTGCCGAGGCCAGGTCGCGTCCGAAGGGCTTCTCGACGATCACGCGCGCGTGGTCGGCCAGGCCCGCGGCGCCCAGTCCCATGATCACGGTCTCGAAGAGCGAGGGCGGGATGGCGAGGTAGTGCGCCGGCCGCCGAGCACCATCCAGCGCCGTCTTGATCGCCGTGAACGTGTGCCGGTCATTGTAGTCGCCGCCCACGTATCTGAGCAGGGACAGCAGGTGGTGGAAGGCGCGTTGGTCATCGATTCCGCCCGCTCGCTCGATGCTGTCCGTCACGTGCTTGCGCAAGCGCGGCAGGCTCCACTTCGGGAAGGCGACTCCGACGATCGGGACCTTCAGGTCGCCCCGTTTCGCCATGGCATAGAGCGCGGGGAAGATCATCTTGTGGGCGAGATCGCCCGTCACCCCGAAGAGCACCAGGGCGTCTGACCGTTGAGCGGCCATCAGGCGCCACCCTCGGGGCCGGCAGCCTTTTCCTCGTGGCCGCCGAACTCGTAGCGCAGGGCCGACAGCACCTTGTCCGCGAAGTCGGCCTGGCCGCGCGAGGAAAAGCGTTCGTACAGCGCGGTGCTGAGAACGGGGGCCGGGACGGCTTCGTCGATGGCCGCCATGATCGTCCAGCGCCCCTCGCCCGAATCCGACACCCTGCCGGAAAACTTCGCCAGGTCGGGGCTCTCGAGGAGCGCGATGGCGGCCAGGTCCAGGAGCCAGGAGGCGATGACGCTGCCGCGGCGCCAGACCTCGGCGATGTCGGCCAGGTTCAGGTCAAACGGATAGTGTTCGGGGTGGCGCAGCGGCGTGGTTTCGGCATCGACGGCGCGCCGCTGCTTGCCGGCGTTGGCGTGGCGGAGGATGTTCAGCCCCTCCGCATAGGCGGCCATGATGCCGTATTCGATGCCGTTGTGGACCATCTTCACGAAGTGTCCCGCGCCGCTCGGCCCACAGTGCAGGTAGCCGTGCTCCGCGGTGCCGCCCACCTTCTCTCGGCCCGGAGTCCGCGGCGCCTCCTCCATGCTTGGGGCGAGGGCGGCGAAGAGGGGGTCGAGGCGTCGGACGACCGCCTCCTCACCGCCGATCATCAGGCAGTATCCCCGTTCCGCACCCCACACCCCTCCGCTGGTGCCGACATCCACGTAGTGGATAGCCTTCGATTTCAGTTCGGCCGCACGGCGGATATCGTCATGGTAGTAGGAGTTGCCTCCGTCGATGACCACGTCGTCGCCTTCCAGGAAAGGCAGGAGGGCGTTCAGCGTTTGATCGACCGCCGCCGCCGGAACCATCATCCAGGCGGCGCGCGGCTTTTTCAGCTTATGGGCGAAGTCTTCGAGCGACGTCGTCCCGACCGCCCCCTCTTTGACGAGTTCACGCACGGCTTCCGCATTGAGGTCGTAAACGACGCACTGGTGACCGGCCCGCAGAAGGCGCCGCACCATGTTGGTCCCCATCCGGCCCAGTCCGATCATGCCGAGTTCCATGCGATGCTCCTTTCTCTGCGAGGCTGCCACCGGCGCCCCGCTCGACGCCTAAGAACGGGCCCCGTGGGCCGCATTCTGGCGCGGACACTCACGCGGCCGCCGCGCCTCACGTCGTCAAGCCATGGCGCCTCGCGGCCCGCAGCGGGTATCCGTACCCAGGAACGTTCGACGCGCCGAAATTGTTGCCTTCGACCGATCCCATCCGCCGCGCCTCGGCCCTGGTCAAGGCCTCCTCGCATGACGCGACGCGGACCCCACGCTCAGCGGTGCCCGGCACGAGGTCGCGCCCCATGTTGCACAGCCCGAACATGCCGATCAAACCGCCGAAAAGCATGGTCGATATGCCGCCTAGCCAACTCTCATCCCAACATTATTGGTGCCGGGGTAGTCATTTCGACAATAGGCCAGTCCTGCGAGAACTCCTGCGGCATGAGGATCTCACCATGACTCTTCGCTACGCCCACCTCCATCCCTCCCGCCTCAAGGCGGCCGTCGCCTTCCTCGAACCGCAAGCCTGCAATTAACTCGCAGTCCCTCCGGAGAGGGTCCCGAAGCCTCGGAAGGTGGCTCTCTGAAAGTCACTGGAATGTAAGGGTTTAACTTGGTCGGGGCGAGAGGATTTGAACCTCCGACTCCCTGCTCCCAAAGCAGGTGCGCTACCAGGCTGCGCCACGCCCCGACCCGACCAGAATACCCGTTCGGCGGCGCGGGTGCAACGCTGGCGGGACGTGCGGGGCGCGGGGTGCGGGCGGCGGGCGGCGGGGGGGCGAAAGGAAACCGGGGGCACTGGGCCCCCGGCGTATAGGGAAGGAAAGAGGGATGCAGGAACCCAAATCCCGCGATTGGACATTGGAGTGGCACCGAAAGGCAGATGGAGGGTAGTTCCCGTGAAAGACGGTCCTCACCCGCCAAGGGATTTGGGTTGCCTCCGACCCCGGACTTGATCCGGGGGAGGAAGCCCCAAGGGTGGGGT
Organism: Acidobacteriota bacterium; assembly: GCA_021778515.1. Classification (GTDB taxonomy): domain Bacteria; phylum Acidobacteriota; class UBA4820; order UBA4820; family DSQY01; genus DTPS01. The sequence continues at coordinate 55 of JAJYCJ010000070.1, read as the reverse complement.
GGGGCCCCAGCGGGCTTTGCCCGTGGGGCGGGGAGGGAATGGCCCTCCCCGTCCA
>JAJYCJ010000167.1 GCA_021778515.1 Acidobacteriota bacterium | reverse complement strand
TCACCACCTCCGACGTCCAGATGATGCCCTTCGCGCCGGGCCACTTCAGCCTCCCCGCCGGCTACGAGAAGACCACCTTCATGGGGCTGGTGATGGGCGGGCAGGGGGAGCAGCCGCAGGGCGAGAAGCAGGAGGCCCGGCCGTCGCTCAAGGACCTCATGAAGCACTTCGGCGGAAACTGAGATCCCAAATCCCGCGATTGGATATTGGAGCGGCTCCGAAAGGCTCATGGATGGTAGTTTCCGTGGAAGGCGATCTTCACCCGCCAAGGGATTTGGGTTGCCTCCGACCCCGGACTTGATCCGCGGGAGGAAGCCCCGAGGGTGGGGTGGGGCCCCAGCGGGCTTTGCCCGTGGGGCGGGGCCCCGGAGGGCAACGCGACGATTCGTCAGGCTTTGCCTGCGAATCGGAGAGAGAAGCCCTTGGCCCTCCCCGTCCAAGAGACAATGTCTCCCCCCCGTGAACCTGAACCATAGCCGAAGCCACCCGCATTTCAATCGCGGAATTTGGGGAGATGATCTGGCCTTGCGCAGGGGGCGGATGCGGCTCTTGCCATGGGCAGGATTCTCTGGTATAAAAGCTGGGCCCCCGTGAGCGCGGGGGCCCACTTTTGACTAGAGGGGAGGCGATAGCGAGTGCCCACCGTAGTCGTGAAAGAAGGCGAATCCATTGAAGGCGCCATCCGCCGCTTCAAGCGCAAGTGCGAGAAGGCGGGTGTGCTTTCCGAGCTGAAGAAGCGCCAGCACTACGAAAAGCCCAGCGTCAAGCGCAAGAAAAAGGCCCTGGCCGCGCGCAAGAAGCTGCTCAAGCGCCTGGCCCAGGAACGCAAGCTCAACGCGTAACAGCCTCGCCTAACAACATGGACGTCAGGACTCTGCGGGCCCTGGAGTGGGACCGCGTCTTGGCGCTTCTGTCCCTCTGCACCGACACTACCGAGGGGCGGCAACGCGCCATGGCGCTCCAGCCAGGTGCCGACATCGAGACGGTCCGGGCTCGCCACGCCCGGGTGGCCGAATGCCTTGCCGGCGAGTCGCTCTGCGGGCGGCTCTCCCTGGAGGGCTATACCCGCGTACCCACCCGGCTGCCCGAGGGGCTGGCCTTCCCCATCGAGACCCTCAGGAGCCTCCGTTCGGCGCTGCGGGTGCTGGATCGCCTTCGCGCCTGGCTGGCCGACGTCTCCTGTCCCAAGCCCGCGCTCACGGCCCAACTGCCCTCCCTAGCGGAAGCGGCCGGCTGCCTCCTCCTCCTGGAAAAGACCCTGGACGACAGGGGCGAGGTGGCGGACGGGGCGAGCGACCGCCTCCGGGGCCTCAGGAGGGAGCGCGAGCGCGCCAGGGGCCAGGTGGCCAGTCGCATGGAGGCCCTGGTGAGGCGGCTCGGCTCCTCCATCCTCCAGAACGATAACTACACCGTTCGCGGCGGGCGGCTGGTGCTGCCCGTGCAATCGAGCCGCCGGAGCAGCGTCAAGGGCATCCTGCACGACACCTCCTCCACCGGGGCCACGGCCTTCATCGAGCCCCTCGAAGTGGTGGATCTCAACAACCGATTGACGGACCTGGACGCGGAAGAGCGCGAAGAGATCCAGCGCATATTGATAGCCGTCTCCTCACGAATCTCCACCGCCTCCCCGGAACTGGAGGCCGCCTTCGATTACCTGGAGAGGCTGGATGCGGACCTGGCCTGTGCCCGCCTGGGCCGGCGGTGCGGCGGAATCCTCCCCCTTCTCGATGAGGAGGGAAGACTCCTCCTGCGCGGAGCCCGGCATCCGCTTCTCGATCGCGGCCTGGCAGCGCTACGGCACGAGGCCTGGGGCGAGGCCGCCGTCTGCGACGAGGCCGTCCCCCTGGAGCTCGAACTGCACCTGGAAGGAGAGAAGACGCTGGTCATCAGCGGCCCGAACGCGGGAGGCAAGTCGGTCGCGCTGAAGACGGTGGGGCTCCTCTGCCTCATGCACCAGGGGGGGATTCCCATCCCGGTGCAGGAGGGAACCAGGCTCCCGGTCTTCCCATTCATCCACGCCACCGTCGGGGATTCGCAGTCCATCCTCGACTCCCTGTCCACCTTCTCGGCCCGCATGGTGGGACTCCGGGACGCCTTGTCCTCCCTTCAGGAGCCCTTCCTGGTCATCCTGGACGAGCTCGGCTCGGGGACGGACCCCGCCGAGGGCGCGGCCCTGGCCGAGGCCATCCTGCTCCATTTCCACCGCCTCCGCGGGTTCACGCTCTGCAGCACCCACTACGAGTCCCTGAAGGCGCGGGCCCTGGTGACCGACGGCATGACCAACGGGGGCATGGAGTTCGAAGAGACGACGCTTCGGCCCACCTACCGGTTCAAGATCGGCCAGGTGGGCGCCAGCCGCGCGCTGGCCGTGGCCGGGAGCTCAGGCCTTCCCGCCGGCCTCCTGACCGAGGCCCGGGCCTTTCTCCCGGAGGGAGAGAAGCACCTGAGGGAGGTCCTGGAGGCCCTGGAGGGTGAGGTCCGGGCCGTGGAGGCCGAGCGATCGGGCCTGCGCGCCGAACTGGCCTCCTTGGAGAAAATGCGGGAGGAGACGGCCCTGTCCCGTCGGGAGTGGGAGGCGGAGCGGCGGCGGTTTCTGGAGGGCCTTCCCCGCCGGATGGAGACCTGGCGCGACGAGTTTTTGGCCGGGCTCAAGGCCGAGGTCAACCGTCAGTCGGTCAAGCGGGTCTCCGGCCAGTCGGCCCGCCGCGTGGCGGAAACAGCCCAGTCGCAGCTCGGCCTGGATCCCCTTCCCTACCTGCCCTCCGCGCTGCCCGCCGTGGGCGACCGCGTCAGGCTCCCCCTGTTCGGCCAGACGGGGACCGTCACCCAGGTGGACGAGGGGTCGGGCCGTCTCTTCGTGGACTGCAATGGCAAGAGCCTCCAGGTGGGCCACGCGGATGTCGAGATTCTGCCCCGGGACCAGGCGCCCGAGCGGCGCACCCGAGGCGGGGTAGCCCTTTCGACGGGAGACGCCCACTGGGAGCTCAACCTCATCGGGCAGACCGTGGCCGAGGCCGAGGCCCAGCTCGAGCCCTTCCTGGAGCGCGCGGCCATGGCGGGGCTGGGACAGGTGCGCATCATCCACGGATTGGGAACCGGGCGGCTGAAGGCCGGCGTGCGCGAATTCCTCCGCCGGTGCCCGCAGGTGGCCTCCTGGGAGGAGGCGCCCCCGGCAGGGGGAGGGGCCGGAGTGACTCTGGTGAGCCTCAAGGATTGAAGCCCCGGGAGCCCCGCCGGCGCTTCGGTTTGGTTGCGCAGCAGGGTGGTGAGCACTACATTACCTCCGGACGTGAGAGGGAGCATGAGCACGGTACACTCAATCGACGAGCTCAAGAGCCTCATGGACCCGCTCGCCATCTACCAGGATTACATCCGGCTCACCCGCCGGGGCCACAGAAGCGTGGGACTCTGCCCTTTCCACAAGGAGAAGACGCCCTCCTTCTCCGTGGATCTAGACAACGGCCTCTTTTACTGTTTCGGCTGCCATAAAGGAGGGGATCTGATCCAGTTCATTCAGGAGATCGAATCGTGCTCCTTCAGGGAGGCCGTGGAGCTGATGGCTCGCAAGGCGGGCGTGGAGCTCGCGCTCGCCGGCCGCGG
>JAJYCJ010000166.1 GCA_021778515.1 Acidobacteriota bacterium | reverse complement strand
GGAGATGTCGTCCACCGCCGCCCCGAAGCCCTCGTTGATCTGGTTGTCGGACTGGAAGGCGAAGGCGAGGTAGAAATAGGGGTACTGCGTCAGGTCGCCGAGCCCGGTCCAGTTTCTCAGGTCGTACGGGTCGTTGAGGTACCACTGGTCGGACCAATTGCCCGAGAGGCTGTAGCCGTAGTAGTTGGTGCCGTCCACCGAGACGAGGTAGTAGAAGAGGTCGTAGTTCGGCTCGCTCTGAACCTTGAGATAGAAGTCGAGCGAGGCCTCCGGGACACCCGAAGCGCAGGTGATCTCGGGCACGTACTCCATCCAGGAGTCGGTGTTGCTGGCGTAGGTGGAGTTGCAGGAGAGGTACTGCCCGAGGGTGCCGCCCAGGGTGGCGCTGGCCTCCCACTGACCGCTGTGGGCGTCGCAGTTGTCGTCCAGCCAGAAGTAGTCGCCTTGGTCGTTTGGATAGCCGCCCTGGTAATGCCACCAGTTCCCCCCGTCCTCCCACCAGATGGGCAGCTCGTCGGCCTCAAAGCCTTCGTAGAGGCAGGTTGTGTCCTCTTTTCTCGATGCCCTGGCCTTGGCCATCTCGGCCACCATTGCCGCCGGCTTGACCAGATGCACGGGCGCCTTGACGGCGTAGCGCGGAGTCGCCGAGGAGGCCTCCTCGCGGGGGGCATTCAGGTAGCCGGGAAGATAGAGCCGGAGAGCCGCGTCGAAGTCCTGCGGGCCGGTGACGGGACCGAGGTCCTCCAGCCGCACCGACGCGAGCTTGGTGTCCCAGGCGGTGGGCACCTCGGCCACGGCGATGCCCGTCTGACGGTCCCAGACGAGGCGCTGGGCCGCCGACAGGGCCGTCGAGGCCTGGGCCGGGGTGAGATTCGGGAAGACCACCACCTCCGTGGCCGGCCCCCCGGTCGCCGCAGGCCACCCCGCCACCGCCACTGCCATGAGGATCGCGCTTACGATCAGGATTCGTCGGTTCATGGGAACTCCCTCCAGGCATGGTGGAAGCAAGGCCGGTGCCAACGGGAAGGGCCGGCAAAAGGGACGTGGCTACGGCGTTCGAGCCGGAAAGGGCACCCAGTTCTGTGCTCGATGCCGGATGCCCGTCCGAAAAGGGGGACGGGGCAGGTGGAGATGGAGAGGGGGAATCAGGGCACGGAGGGAAGATGGAAAAAAACGGCGAGGAGCGAGACGCTAGAGGCTGGGCGTGAGACCCAGCAACCCCAGATCCCACATTCCACTCTGCGTCTCACCGCCTCTGTGGGGCCCATTTCCTTCTGTGATCCGCCTTCCGCCCGCGGCCCTCACAGGTCGTGGATGGTCTTGAGGCTGAGGACCTCGAAGGTCCGGCGGCCGCCGGGGGTCTCCACCGTCACCTCATCTCCCTCCCGCTTGCCCAGGAGGGCCTTGCCGATGGGCGACTGCACGGAGTAGCAGCCGTTCTGGATGTCCGCCTCCTCGTGGGTGACGAGGCGGACCTCCAACTCCTCCTCCTTCTCCACGTCGTAGAGTTTGAGGAGGCTGCCGTAAGCCGCCTTGTCCTTCGGGACGGAGGAGAGGTTCACGGTGGCCAGGGCGGCGATCCGCTCCTGAAGCTCCATGACCCGGGCCTTCACGTACTGCTGCCGCTGGAGGGCCATGTGGTACTCGGCGTTCTCGCTCAGGTCGCCCAACTGCCTGGCGCGGTCGATCTCCTTGGGAAGGTCGATCCGCAGTTCGTGGTCCAGCTTCTTCAGGTCGGCCTCGAGAGCCTTGCGCGTGGCCTCCAGACCCTTGGATTCGGGCATTCCAACCTCCTCGCGGGCGTTAGTGTAAAGGAATACTCCGGGGGATAACAGTCCCCCCGGCATCGGGGCGAGGCCCCCAGGAGGCTGGATCGCGGTGGTGGACGCGCCGAGGGCGCGGACCCTATACTCAGTTCAGATGCATCCGCAGGGAGGCTCCCATGACCGATACGGATTTGGGGTTCCTCAAGCAGGTCAAGGAGAGGACCCAGAGCGAGTTCCTCAACCTCCGTTGGGAGGGATCCTTCACCGATTACCTGGGCATCGCCCACCAGCAGCCGGAGGTCATCAGGACTTCCTACCAGCGACTCTACGACATGATCCTCTCCCACGGCCGGGAAGAGGTGAGCGATGGCCGGTCGGTGTCATACCGCTACAAGTTCTTCGCCGACCCGTTCGGCATGGGCGAGGACGCGGTCTTCGGACTGGACGCCACGCTGGCCCGGCTCGTGAACATCTTCAAGTCCGCCGCCTTCGGATACGGCCCCGAGCGCCGGATCATCCTCCTGCACGGGCCGGTGGGCTCCGCCAAGTCCACCATCGTGCGCCAGCTCAAGCGCGGGCTTGAGGACTACGCGCGCAGGCCCGAGGGGGCCCTCTACTCTTTCCGGTGGCGTGTGGAGGCGGACGAGGCCGGCCGGCTGAAGAGCCGCGAGACGGACGAGTTCGCCTGCCCCATGCACGAGGAGCCCCTCAAGCTGATCCCCGCGGAATTTCGGGGCGAGCTGCTGCGGGATCTTCAGGCCAAGGCCCAGCTCCCCTACCGGCTGAAGGTGGAGGGAGATCTTTGCCCGGCCTGCCGCAAGGTCTTCTGGGACCTGATGCAGAAACACGAGGGAGACCTGGAGAAGGTCCTGAGCCACATCGAGGTGTACCGGCTGCTGCTCTCGGAGAAGGACCGCGTGGGCATCGGCACGTTCCAGCCCAAGGACGAGAAGAACCAGGATTCCACCGAGCTGACCGGCGACGTGAACTACCGCAAGATCGCCATCTACGGCTCGGACTCCGATCCCAGGGCCTTCAACTTCGACGGGGAACTCAACATCGCCAACCGCGGCCTCATCGAGTTCATCGAGATCCTCAAGCTGGACGTGGCCTTCCTCTACGACCTCCTGGGCGCGACCCAGGAGCACAAGATCAAGCCCAAGAAGTTCCCGCAGACGGACGTGGACGAGGTGATCATCGGCCACACCAACGAGCCCGAGTACATCAAGCTGCAGAACAACGAGTACATGGAGGCCCTCAGGGACCGCACCATCAAGATCGACGTGCCCTACATCACGCGGCTGGGCGACGAAATGCGCATCTACGAGCGGGACTTCAACAAGAAGAAGATCACGGGCAAGCACATCGCCCCCCACACCATCGAGGTGGCCTCCATGTGGTCCGTGCTCACCCGGCTCGAGGAGCCCAAGAAGCAGGACCTTACCCTGGTGCAGAAGATGAAGCTCTACGACGGCCGGACCCTCCCCGGCTACACCGAGGACACGGTCCGAGAACTGCGCCAGGAGGCCGCCCGGGAGGGCATGGCCGGCATCTCTCCCCGCTACATCCAGGACAGGATCAGCAACTCGCTCGTCACGGACATGAACGAGCAGTGCAGCAACCCCTTCATGGTGCTCAACGAGCTCGAAGCGGGGCTCCAGCACCACAGCCTCATCTCGAGCGACGAACAGCGCAGCCGGTTCCGGGAGCTGCTTTCGGTGGTGAAGGACGAGTATGAGGAGGTCATCAAGAACGAGGTGCGGCGGGCCATCTCCTCCGACGAATCGGCCATCGCCACCCTCTCCTCCAACTACATCGACAACGTGAAGGCCTACACCCAGGGCGAGAAGATCCGGAACAAGT
>JAJYCJ010000165.1 GCA_021778515.1 Acidobacteriota bacterium | reverse complement strand
ATGACGACTGGCGGACCAAGGCATGGGGGGCGGCCCTCCTCATCACGCTCGGCGTCCTGGCGACCACCATCGTGGCCCGGATCGCCGTGAGCCGCACTCAGCGCCTGGGGAGCCAGCGATGAATCCGATGACCGCGGAAGTGCCCAACCCGCCTGCCGAGAGAGAACAGGGAGACGCCGAGCAGTCCGAGCGGCTCCACCGCCTCCGAATCCAGGTGAGGGATCTCAATTTCTACTACGGCAGCAACCAGGCGCTGAAGAACATCAGTCTGCCCGTCTACACCAACGAGGTGACGGCCTTCATCGGACCCTCGGGTTGCGGCAAGACCACCCTCCTCCGCGTCTTCAACCGGATGTACGACCTCTACCGGGGCCAGCGGGCCACGGGGGAGGTATTGCTGGACGGGCAGAACATCCTCGCCAAAGATCTGGACGTGACCCAGCTCCGGGCCCACGTGGGCATGGTCTTCCAGAAGCCGACCCCCTTCCCCATGTCCATCTACGAGAACATCGCCTTCGGCATTCGGCTCTACGAGAAGCTGCCCAAGTCGATCCTGCGCGAGCGGGTGGAGGCGGCGCTGAGGGACGCCGCGCTCTGGGACGAGGTCAAGGACAAGCTCAACCACAACGGCATGAGCCTCTCCGGCGGCCAGCAGCAGCGCCTCTGCATCGCGAGGGCCATCGCCGTGAAGCCCGAGGTGATCCTCATGGACGAGCCCGCCTCCGCCCTCGATCCCATCGCCACGGCCCGCATCGAGGAGCTCATCGACCAGCTCAAGGCCAACTACACCATCGTCATCGTCACCCACAACATGCAGCAGGCCGCGCGCATCTCGGCCTTCACGGCCTTCCTCTATCTGGGCGAGCTGATCGAGTTCGGGGAGACGGAGAAGATGTTCACCAACCCCAGGGAACCCAGGACGAGAGACTATCTGACCGGCCGGTTCGGCTGATACCATGGGCCGCGGGCGGCGGCGATTCGGCCGTCCCCTTGGATGCCGGACCCCTTCGGCAGCGGAGTGAGCGGATGAGCAGAGAGAGAGAAGAGATCCGGTCTCTCATGGAGAACATCGTGGCCATGGCGGACGAGGTGGGGCGCGTCCTGCGCGCCGCCGCCCAGGCCTTCACCAGTTGCGATCCCAACAGCGCGGCCGACCTCTACCAGCGGGACGAGGCCATCGACCGGATGGAGAACGCCAACGACGCCCGCTGCCTCCGCATCCTCGCGCTGTTTCAGCCCGCCGCGGACGACCTGCGCACGGTCTTCATGGCCCTCAAGATCAACAACGACCTGGAGCGCATCGGGGACCACGCCCTGAACATCGCGGAAAGGAGCGCCGACCTCTCGGCCTTCCCCACCTCGGCCCTCGCGGAGCACTTTGCGCGCATGACCGAGCTGACCCTCGGCATGCTCAGCGACGCCATCACCGCCTTCGTCGCCCGCGACACGGCCCTTGCCAAGGCCGTCATCGCCAGGGACGACGAGGCGGACGACCTCCTCTCCCGCTCCATCCGCGAAGTCCTGACGCAGGACTGGCACGACCGCAGCCAGCGCGAATCGGCCGTGGCAGTCGTGTTCGCCGCGAAGGAATTCGAGCGCATCGCCGACCTCTGCACCAACCTCGCCGAAGACGTGGTGTTCATGGCCGAGGGGACCCTCCTCAAGCACGAAGGGCAGATGTAGGGGAGCATCCGGAAGGGATTCACCACCAAGACACAAAGGCACCAAGAAGCCGGGACCCGTCATGAACCACGGGAGAATTGCGCTCGGCCTGTCACTCGTCGGAGCGATCTCCGGGATGCTCGGTGGACTCTCGGCGCATCGGCCTCTGGAGAGGCCTCCTGCGCGGCCTTTGCGTCTAGCGGCTAGCCTCTCGCGTCCCCTTTCCCCGCTCCCGTTGTTCCGGGGGTTGCCTCGAGCGGGTCCTCCCAAGGAATCTCCGTGACCGGCCGTGCAGGGCCGCCATCCGAGATCCTTCAGGGGAAAGGCTTCGAAGGTGCCTTCAGGATGACGGGTGGGAGGCTTCGCGTTTCGCGTCCCGCGCCTCGCGACTCGCCCCTACAGCAGCGCGTCCAGCCCCTGCTTGAGGTCGGCGAGCAGGTCCTCCCTGCCCTCGCAACCCACGGAGAGCCGCACGAGGCCGTCGGTGATCCCTGCGGCCAGCCGGTCCTCGCGCTTCATGGCGGCGTGCGTCATGGAGGCGGGGTGCTGGATGAGGGTCTCCACGCCGCCTAGGCTGACGGCGAGCGTGGCCAGCTTCAATCCCTCCAGCAGGCGCTTTCCTGCCGGCAACCCGCCCTTGAGCTCGAAGGAGATCAGCGACCCGGGGCCCTCCATCTGGCGGGCCATGACGGCCGCCTGCGGATGGCCGGGAAGCCCGGGGTATCGCACCTCGGCCACGGCGGGATGTCCGGCCAGAAGGGCCGCGCAGGCCTGGGCGTTCTCCTGGGCCACGCGAACCCTCATGGCCAGAGTCTTGATCCCCCTGAGGACCAGCCACGCCTGGTGGGGGTCCATGGTTCCGCCCAGGTAGAAGAGGACCGGGCGAACCCTCTTCAAGAGAGCTTCGTCCCGAAAGACGAGAATGCCGCCCACCACGTCCGAGTGACCGTTGAGGAACTTGGTGACCGAGTGGAGCACGATGTCGGCGCCGAAGCGGAAGGGGCGCTGAAGGATGGGGCTCATGAAGGTGTTGTCCACCACGAGCAGGGCGCCGGCCGCGCGGGCCATCTCGGCGGCGGCGGACAGGTCCGTCACGGCGAGGGTGGGGTTGGCCGGCGTCTCGATAAACACGAGACGGGTCCTTGGCGTGAATGCCCTCTTCAGCTCCTCCAGGTCGCTGGTCTCCACGAAGGAGGCGCTCACCCCGAACCGGACGAAATCCCGCTCCAGAATGACCCGGGACGGCCCGTAGACGGAGGCGCCGCAGACGACGTGGTCGCCTTGGGAGAGCAGGGCGAAGAAGACGGTGGAGACGGCCGCCATGCCGGTGGCCGTGGCCAGGGCGCCCGCTCCGCCCTCCAGGGCCGCCACGTTCTCTTCGAGCATGGCGATAGTGGGATTGCCCATCCGCGTGTAGATGTAGCCCGGCTCCGTCCCGGCGAAGCGCGCCGCCCCCTGGTCCGTGGACTGGAAGGCGAAGGTGGAGGTCTGGAAGATGGGCGGCGCCACCGAGCCGAAGACGGGGTCGGGCGCCTGACCGGCGTGGATGCAGAGAGTGTCGATGGAAGCCTTATCGCTCTTGTCGTGCTTGGTCATGGATCCCCTCCGGATGCCGGGCCTCGGCCCGGTGGGGCAGTATGCCACCCCGCCCGGACCCGGGCAAGGGTGGAAGGGGGCAAGCGAGAGGCGAGACGCGAGAGGTGAGAAGCAAGAAGCGGGTGCAGTGGTGCAGTCAGGACATAGGTAAGGGTTCTGGTTCAGGACATAGGTAACACTTCCGGGGCGCTGTGAGTCAATAGGCCTCCCTCTTTGGGGTGTTCCTGCGGGTGCGCTTGCGCGCCCGCAGGAACGGACGGGTTAGGGGGCACGGGAGTGTTCTGCCCCTGATTGTTTGGACACAGTTTAGCATCAGGCGGCCTCCTGGTTGAGGGCGAGGTGTCGTGCCTCGGCCGGGGTGAGGAAGCGGAGGCGCTCGATGCGCCAGTGGTGGTTGTAGTCGT
>JAJYCJ010000069.1 GCA_021778515.1 Acidobacteriota bacterium | reverse complement strand
CATGATCCCGGTGAGCCTTCTCTGGCTGATCCCCGTCCTGCCGGCGCTGGGGGCTTTCGTGAACGGGGTGTTCGGGTGGCGGTGGGAGAAGGATCGGCGCTCGGTGATTTCGGCGGTGGCGCTCTGCTCCACGGCGCTCTCCATGCTGCTGGCCTTCTGGGCGATTTTCACGCTGGGGACGATGGACTGGGCGCACCTGCCGGTGCTGCCGGCGAACGTGACGGCGGATGCGGTGCATCACAGCCTGAGCCTGCACTTCGCGCCGTGGATTCCGGCGGGGGACTTCGTGACGGGTCTGGGTCACGCGGGCCGCTTCTCGGTGGGCTGGCACTTCGTGCTGGACCCGCTCTCCGCGGTGATGCTGTTCGTGGTGACCTTCGTGGGGTTCCTGATCCACGTCTATTCGGTGGGCTACATGGCTCACGACACGGGGTACTTCCGGTACTTCTCGTACCTGAACCTGTTCATGGCCATGATGCTGACGCTGGTGCTCGGCGGGAACTACCTGGTGATGTTCATCGGGTGGGAGGGGGTGGGGCTGTGCTCCTACCTGCTGATCGGGTTCTACTACACGAAGGACTTCTGCGCGGACGCGGGGAAGAAGGCGTTCCTGACGAACCGGATCGGGGACATGGGCTTCGCGGCGGGGCTGATGCTGATCCTGTACTGGTTCGGGACGCTGGACATGGCGAAGGTGAACGCTATGGCCGCCTCGGGAGCCATCCCGGGGTGGGTGATCACGTCGGCGGCGATCCTGCTGTTCGTGGGGGCCACGGGCAAGAGCGCGCAGCTGCCGCTGTACGTGTGGTTGCCGGACGCCATGGCGGGTCCCACGCCGGTCTCCGCCCTGATCCACGCGGCGACCATGGTGACGAGCGGGGTGTACCTGGTGGCGCGATCGAACGGGCTCTACTCCATGAGCCCGACGGCGCTCATGGTGGTGGCCGGGGTGGGGTGCGCCACGGCTCTCTTCGCGGCCTCCATCGGGCTCGTTCAGAACGACATCAAAAAGGTGCTGGCCTACTCCACGGTGAGCCAGCTCGGGTACATGTTCCTGGGTGTGGGGGTGGGGGCGTACGCGGCGGGGATCTTCCACCTCTACACGCACGCCTTCTTCAAGGCCCTGCTGTTCCTCGGGTCGGGCTCGGTGATCCACGCCATGAGCGGGGAGCAGGACATCCGGAAGATGGGCGGGCTGTGGAGGAAGATCCCGCACACGGCGCGGACCTTCCTGATCGGCTGCCTGGCCATCGCGGGGATCCCCTTCCTCTCGGGCTTCTTCTCCAAGGACGAGATCCTCTGGCAGGCGGCCACGAGCACGGACGGGGCGGGCCACTTCCCGGAGGGCTACGCCCTGACGCTGTGGGTGGTCGGCGTGGGTGCGGCGCTGATGACGGCCTTCTACATGTTCCGGCTCTTGTACCTGACCTTCTTCAACTCGGAGCGGGTGAGCCACGAGGCGGCGCACCACCTGCACGAGAGCCCCAAGATGATGACGGTGCCGCTGTGGATCCTGGCCATCGGGGCGATCCTCGCGGGCTACGTGGGGCTGCCGAAGCTGTGGACGGGGAGTGAGAGCCTGTGGGAACGCTGGCTCGATCCGGTGCTCTACCACCCTGCGGCGGCCCACGCGGCCGAGGCGGCGGCGGAGGGGGCGCACCCCTCCACGGCGCTGGAGTGGGGGGCCATGGGCCTCTCGGTGCTGGTGGCGCTCCTCGGCATCGGCCTCGCCACCCTCTGGTACCGGCGGGAGACCGACACCCCGGGCCGCCTCGCCAAGGCCCTGGCGCTCCCGTACAAATTGCTGCTTAATAAGTACTTCGTGGACGAGCTCTACTTCGGGGCCTTCATCCGGCCTTTCGTCATGATGTCCCGGATCGCCTGGGGCATCGACCGGTGGCTGGTGGACGGCACGGTGAACGTGGTGGCCTACGCCAACGAAGTCCTGGGCATGCTGTTGAGATTCTTCCAGACCGGCTACATCCGTAACTATGCCCTGTTCATCCTTCTGGGCATTCTCGTGCTCCTGTACTTCTTCATCTGAGCGAGGGGGAGCCTGATGGGCGACGTGTGGATGGGCGTGCTTCCCGTGGCGGGCATGGGCGCTGCTGCGTGCCTGCTGTTCCTCCTGGCGGCGGTGATCCGGAACGGCCGCACCATGAACCTCCTCGGCGCGGCGGCGGCCCTGCTGCTGGGAGGGGCGCCCGTGCTCATGCTCTGGCAGCAGGGCGGGAAGGTCGTGCCCCAGGCGCTGATCTCCAGCGACAAGCTGGCGCTCTTCTTCGACGGTCTCTTCGTGCTCGTGACGGTGCTGGTCTGCCTTCTGTCGCTGGACTACTTCCGGAAGAAGGAGGTCGACCACCCCGAACTGGCGGGTCTCCTCTGCCTGTCCGCCACGGGGATGATGGTGCTCGCCTCGGCCACGAACCTGATCACCTTCTACCTCGGCCTGGAGACCATGTCCATCTCCTTCTACGTCCTGGCCGCCTTCATCCGCACGCACGAGAACTCCATCGAGGCCTCGCTCAAGTACTTCCTCCTCGGCGGGTTCTCCTCGGCCTTCCTGCTCCTCGGCATGGCCTTCCTTTACGGCTCCTCGCGCTCGCTGGACTACGGCGGTCTGGCGGCGGCGCTGGGTTTGAGGATGTACGCGCTCGGCCAGCCGATTCTCATGCTCGGATTCCTCCTCTTCCTGGTGGGGCTATTCTTTAAGCTGTCGCTCATCCCCTTCCATTTCTGGGCGCCGGACGTGTACCAGGGGGCGCCGACCCCCGTGAGCGCGCTCATGGCCGTGGGCGGGAAGACGGCCGCCGCCGCCGCCGCCATCCGGGTGTTCCTCTCGGTCTTCTCGGCCAACGGTGAACTGGCCCAGAAGTGGCTGATCCTGATGATGGCCGTCGGGATATTGACCATCTTCGTGGGGAGCATGGTCGCCCTCACCCAGAGGCACATGAAGCGCCTGCTGGCCTACTCGTCCATCGTCCACGCGGGCTTCATCGCCCTCGGGATCGGGGCCCTGGCCATTCCCGCGCTGGCGGCGCCCATGCTCCAGGCCCTCCTCTTCTACCTGGCGGCCTACCTCTTCATGAACGTGGGAGCCTTCGCCGTGGCGGGCGCCGTGGAGAAGGGAGGCAACATGGACGAGAGCCTCACCTCCTACGCCGGCCTGGGCAATAGCGCTCCCGCGCTGGCGGCGGTCTTCTCGGTGTTCCTCTTCAGCCTCGCCGGGATTCCCCTGACCGCGGGTTTCCTCGGCAAGTTCTATATCTTCCGGGTGCTGGTCAACGGGGGGTATTACCGGATCGCGGCGCTCGGGCTGGTGGGTACGGTAATCGCCACCTACTACTACCTGAAGGTCGTGGTCACGCTCTATTTCCCCTCCCCCGGGGATGAGCCCGTTCCCAAGCCGGATGTGCCGGCGTGGACCCTCGCGGTCCTCTTGCTCACCGGCGCGGCCACGCTCTACCTGGGCATCTTTCCCGACCTCCTCACCGGAGTGATCAGCGGCCTGCGGATCGGCTGAAGATCCGGGGCGCCTTTCGACGGGGTCCGAGCCGGGGCGGGCCTCATCCCACCTCTACGCGCGCGCCCCTCCATCTTTAGGACCACAGCCTGAACACCGTCCCTCGGGGAGGAAGAGGGCCGGGTTTGGCGTTACACTCATCTGGCAAAGCCAAACGATGAAAGGAGAGCAATCATGGCTACGATCACGCTGCAAGGCAACCCCATCCACACCAACGGGAGCCTGCCCGCCAAAGGGGCGAAGGCGCCCGACTTCACGCTGACCCAGGCCGACCTGTCGGACGTCTCCCTGGGACACTTTGCCGGCAAGAGGAAGCTCCTCAACATCGTCCCCAGCCTGGATACGGGGGTCTGCGCCGCTTCCGCGCGCCGGTTCAACCAGGAGGCCTCCAAGGTCCAGGGGGCGGTGATCCTCACGGTCTCGTGCGACCTGCCCTTCGCCCAAAAGCGGTTCTGCGAAGTGGAGGGGATCAAGAACGTTCTCGCCCTGAGCGAGGTGAGGAACCGCGCCTTCGGCGATGCCTACGGAGTGAGGATCGTGGATGGTCCGCTCGCGGGCATCCTCAGCCGCGCCGTGGTCGTGCTGGACGAGCACGACAAGGTCCTCTACACGGAGCAGGTCCCGGAGATCGCGAAGGAGCCCGATTACGACAAGGCGCTGGCGGCTCTGAAGGGCTAGCCCCGCCAGGCGGGCTGGGGTTCACGGGATCAGCAGCGAGTCCCCGAGCTTGAGGCGGTGGCTGGGGCTGATGCGGTTGGCGCGGCATATGCGGTCCACGCTGGTCCCGTACCGCCGCGCGAGGTCCCAGAGAGTATCGCCCTGCCGGACGTGGTGCACGCGCTCTCGGGATTCGAGGGTGCGGCTGCGGCCCCGGGAGCTGGCTCTGCGGGCCGCTCCGCCCTCGGCCAGCACCAGGCGCTGGCCCGGGTGCAGGAGGTTCGAGCTCAGGTTGTTCAGCTCCCTGAGCCGGTCGATGGGGACGGCGGTGCGTCTGGAAATGGAGGCGAGCGAGTCTCCGCTGCGGACGCGGTAGACCCGGGCGCCCGTGGATCCGCGAGACCGGCTCTGGGCGTAGAGCTCGGGGTCGCTGGCCGCGGAGCCCAGGGGGATCACCAGGGTCTCGCCGGGGTGGACCCGCCAGGTCGGCATGCGGTTGGCCAGCCGGATCGCCTCCGTGCTGACCTTGTAGTGGGCCGCGATGCGCCGGAGGGAATCGCCCCGCGTGACCCTGTGCATGGCCACGGCGATCCGCTCGTCCGAGGGAACCGCCTTGAGCCGCGCCATGAAGCCGTCCAGGTGGCTGGCGGGGATGCGCAGTTCGAACGGCCCGGGCGGCGTCATCAGGCGATTCAAGGAGGGGTTCAGGGCCTGGATCGTCTCGATGGGCACCTGGGCGCACTTGGCGATCACCCTCAGGTCCGTGGCCTCGTCGACGGTCACCATCGCCGTGGACGGCGGAGGGTCGGGCGCCGGGGGGGTGAAACCGTAGGCCTTCGGATTGCTGGCCAAAAGGATGGCGGCGAGGATGGCGGGGACGTACTCCCGCGTCTCCCTGCGCAGGAACCTCGTGTCCCTCAACTTCCAGAAGGTCGAGTCCGGACGCCTCTCCATGTAGCTCTGGATTTTCCCCTCCCCGCAGTTGTACGCGGCGAGGGCCATCTGCCAGTCGTTGAACATCCCGTAGAGGTCCTTCAGGTATCGGGCCGCCGCGCGGGCCGCCGCCTCGGGGTCTCTGCGCTGGTCCTCCCAGAAGTCCACCTTCAGGTCGTAGCGGATGGCGGTTCCCTTGATGAACTGCCACATGCCCACGGCCCTCGCCCTGGAGACGGCATCGGGGTTGAAGGCGGACTCGACGATGGCGAGGTAGACCAGCGAGGGCGGCACCCCCTCGTCCTTGAAGATCTCCTTCATCCTGGGGATGTAGGGGCCGCCCCGGGTGAGCGCCCGCTCGAACCAGTCGTGCAGCTTGGTCTGGAAGAGCTGGACGTAGGTCAGGACGGCGGGATTGTCGGTGGGAATGGCGAAGCCCAGGTGCGCCTGCTGGAGGGCCGCCTCGACCTCCTGGTAGGTGGACTTCAGGGCGTCAGGGGGCAGGAAGGTGGTCACGTGAAGCAGGTCGTCGTCCGTCGGGGAGCCGTTGGTCTGTTCGGGCGACGCGGGTGCCGCGTTGGCGTCGAGCTGGAGCTGAAGGCAGAGGTCGCACATGCGCTCCAGCGCCCCCTGAAGCTTGGGATCGGATTGCTGGTCCGCCGTGAGGCCATCGTACTTCGTGAGCGCCTCGGTCATCTCCTTCGCGACCTGGGCGGCCTGCTCGTCCGTGAGGTCGGGGTTTTCCGCCCGGATGCTGAGCTGCTCCATCGTGGAGAAGAGGCTGTCCGTCGGACTGGGGGCCTTGGAGACGGCCGGGGCGGGTGCCAGGGCCACCCCCGCCGGCTTCTTGGCGGGGGCGCAGCCCCAGACCAGCAGGACCGGCAGGAGAAACACGAGGAGCTTCCGTCCGTCCCTCGTCATAACGGAATGTTCCCGTGCTTCTTGGGGGGGTTGGTCTCGCGCTTGTTCGCCAGGGCGGACAAGGCGTTGATCAGCTTTGGACGAGTCTCGGAGGGCAGGATGACCGCGTCGATGAACCCCTTCCTGGCGGCAACGTACGGGTTGGCCAGGGTCTCGCGGTAGGCGCCGACCATCTGGGCCCGCGCGGCCTCGGGGTCCGCCGCCTGGCCCAGCTCCTTCCGATAGAGGATGTTCACCGCTCCCTCCGGGCCCATCACGGCGATCTCCGCGGTGGGGTAGGCGAAATTGAGGTCCGTCCGGATGTGCTTGCTCGCCATCACGCAATAGGCGCCGCCGTAAGCCTTCCTCGTGATCACGGTGACCTTCGGAACCGTGGCCTCGGCGAAGGCGAAGAGCAGTTTCGCCCCGTGCACGATGATGCCTCCGTGTTCCTGGTCCTTTCCGGGAAGAAAGCCCGGAACGTCCTCGAAGGTCACGAGCGGAATGTTGAAGCAGTCGCAGAAGCGTACGAAGCGCGCGCCTTTGATGGAGGCCTTGATGTCCAGGACGCCCGCAAGAAAGGCCGGCTGGTTGGCGACGATGCCTACCACGCGGCCTCCGAGGCGGCCGAAGCCGACCACGATGTTCTGCGCGAAGTCGCGGTGCACTTCGAGGAAGTTTCCGTCGTCCACCACCCCGTGGATGAGCTTCTTGATGTCGTAGGGAAGGTTCGCGTTCTCGGGCACGACGGTGTTGAGCGCATCGTCCCGCCGGTCCGGCGGATCCTGCGTCGCCTTGGCGGGCGGGTCCTCCTGGTTGTTGGAGGGAAGGAAGGAGAGGAGGGCGCGCACCGTCGCGAGGGCCGCGGCGTCGTCGCCGGCGCTGAAGTGGGCCACGCCCGAAACGGAGGCGTGGGTGTGCGCCCCGCCGAGCGCCTCCTTGGAGATGTCCTCGTGCAGGACCGTCTTGATGACGTCCGGGCCGGTGATGAACATGTAGGAGGTCGCCTCGGTCATGACCACGAAGTCCGTGATGGCAGGAGAGTAGACCGCGCCGCCCGCGCACGGACCCATGATCAGGGAGATCTGCGGAACCACGCCCGAGGCCAGGGTGTTTCTGAGGAAGATGTCGGCGTACCCGCCGAGCGAGCCCACGCCCTCCTGGATGCGCGCTCCGCCCGAGTCGTTGATGCCCACGATGGGGGCCCCGACCTTCATGGCCAGGTCCATGATCTTGCAGATCTTCCTGGCATTCGATTCGGAGAGGGAGCCGCCGAAGACCGTGAAGTCGTTGGCGAAGAGGAAGAGGGGGCGGCCGTCCACCCTGGCGAAGCCCGTCACCACGCCGTCGCCGGGGACGCGCTTATCCTCCATGCCGAAGTCACGGCAGTCGTGCTCCACGAGGGCGTCGGTCTCCTCGAAGGAGCCCGGATCCACCAGGAGCTCGATGCGCTCCCTCGCCGTGAGCTTGCCCGCGTCGTGCTGGGCCTTCATCCTCTCGGGGCCGCCGCCTTCCCGGCCGGCTTTCAGGCGGCTTTCGAGCTCCTCGAAGCGGCCCGGCATCACTGCGCCTCCGAGAAGGTGCGGTAGGCGAGGCCGCTCACGGTGTCCCGGTACTGGTCGTCGGGGGCCGTGTTCTGGTAGCGGTTGGCGAAGTCCAGGAGCTTTCTCGCCTCGGCGTCACTCTTGTCGAAATCCAGGAGGTCCTTCAGATTCTGGCGGGCTCCCCGGACGTTGGAGGCCTTCAAGTTGAAGACGGCCCAATTGTAATAGCCGTCCCGGATGAGCTGCGCCACCGCGTCCCGCTTGCCGAGCTGCCGGGCCAGCGTGTCGTCGGGGTAGATGAGGCGCCAGGCGATCCTGAGGCACTCGGCGAAGTCGCCCTCCTGCAGGGACTGGATGGAGGACTGGTATTCCTTGAGGAACTGCTGGTTCTTCGCGTCCTCGACCTGCTGGCGCTGATAGGCGTCCCTGGCATTGGCGAGTCCGGCCTGGGCCTCGGCGTTGGTGGAATCCATCCCCAGGGCCTGCTGGTACAAGGCCGCGGCCTTCGCGTAGTCCTTGCCCGCCATGGCGTCGGCGGCTCCCTTCAGGAGGCCGGGCAGGGTGGGCGTGGGCTGGTTTGCCGGGGGGGTGGAGGGCTCCGAGCTTCCCTGGGCCGGCGTTTCGGGCTTGGGGAGACGGGGAGGCTGGGGCTTCGGCAGGTGCTGGATCTCGGCGGGAGGGTTGGAATCGCTCCCGCCTAGGAAATACCGGGTTCCCAGGAAGATGCCCAGGCCGGCCAGAACGAGAACCACGGCGATTCCGGCGAGCAGGGCGACGCTGGGGCGGCGG
Organism: Acidobacteriota bacterium; assembly: GCA_021778515.1. Taxonomy (GTDB): domain Bacteria; phylum Acidobacteriota; class UBA4820; order UBA4820; family DSQY01; genus DTPS01. The sequence goes on along the minus strand of JAJYCJ010000069.1, from coordinate 9,426 downwards.
GACGCCCCGCCCTTGCCGGAGGCCCCTTTGAGAGCGCGCTTGGCCGCCATGGGGGCAAGGGGCGGGGGCGCGGAGGAGGCGACGGCCGGTGGAGCCGCTGCGGCCGGGCCGGGCGCGGCAGGGAACCCGCCGTCGAACTGGAAGGGCTCGGGGGGCGGAGGAGGAGCGGGAGCCGGGGGCCCTTGGGCCGTTGGAGCCTGGGTCGCGGGCGCCGCCGGAGAGGTGTCCAACTGGAAGCCGGCGAAGGAGAATTCGTCGGGCGAGGAGTCGTCGAGCTGGAATCCGCCGGAGGTAGGCGGCTGTTTCGGCGTCTCTGGCTGGACCCTCATCTCGGGACCCGTGGGGATGTTCAGGTCGTCCTCGAGCTCGAACTCGCCGGGCGCGGATTGGAAGGTCGGGGGCGCCGGCTTCGGCTGCGGCGGCGGGGCGACCTGGGGCACCGGCGCGACCTGGGGCGGCGGTGCGACCTGCGGCGGCGGCGCGACCGGGGCCGCCGCCGGTGCGGCCGGCTTGGGAATGCGGTCGAGGTAGTACTGCGCCTCGCGGTGGCCGGGGAAGTCGTGGAGAATCCGGGTCAGGAGGTCCTTGGAGCGGTCGAACTCTCCGGCGTTGAAGGAGGCGATGGCTTCGGTGAGAAGAAAGTCGGACTCCTGCTCGTGGGATTGGAGTTTGGCCTTGGCCTGGTCGATGAGCCGCTGGGCCTCCTGGTTGTCCTCGTCCATGATGAAAATCCGCGTCCAGGCGTCGACGGCGTCCTGGTAGTTCCCCTGATCGAACTCCTTCTGCCCCTCCGCGATGTACTCCTGGACCTTGGCCTGCTCGGCGGGGGAAAGCTGCGGGGCCGCGCCGGTGGTGGTCCGCTCCGCGGGCGGGGGGGCATCCAGCAGTTCGAGGGAATCGGCGCCGAGCGCCGGAAGGTCCTGTCCGCCGTCCGTCTTTTCGGCCGGGGTTTCGAAGATCGGCTGGGACTCCAGGCTGACGGTTTCGTAGGGGGAGAGGCTTTCCGGAAAGGGAACGGCCGCCGGGGCCTGGGCCGCCTGGGGTCGGGGAGGCGGCGGCGAAGGAGGCTGGGCAACGCCGGCCGGCGGGGCCGGGGCCGGTGCGACGGGCGCCGGGCCGATGGGGCCGGCCTTCATGGCCGCGGCCAGGGACCGGGCCCCCGAGTTGTTCGGCGACACCTTGAGGATTTCCTGCACGAGGCGGGAGGCGCCTTCGAACTGGCCCTGCTCGTAGAGGGTCTGGGCCCGCTTGACCTTCTCGCGGACTTGCATATCCAGCATCATCTGGTCCTGGAGGTCGATGAGCACCTGCCTCGCCGCCTGGTCCTGAGGGTTGGCCTGCACGACGGACTTCAACAGGGTCGCCGCCTCCTGGAACTTCCCCGCGTCCGCCAGCTTCTTCGCGGTTTCGATCCTGGGATCCGACATGGACGATCCTCCCGTTCCCTGGCATTCTACACGCCGGTGCGGGCGGCGGACAAGCCCGCGGGGAAGGCTCGTCCGTCCGAATCCGTCCAGGCCGTTCGTCCCGATTCCAAAGCTTGACCCATGAAGCATCGGAGGGCCATACTAAAGTGCCATTTTGGAGGTCTGACTAGGATGGAGGAGGCATTCCGGACGCTGGCCGTGAGGGGAGTGCATTGGTTCGACGTCCTGGACGTCCTGGCCGTGACCGCGCTCTTCCTTCTCGTGTTCCGGCAGGTGCGGGGCACCCGGTCGCTGCACATGCTCATCGGGGTCGTGGTTCTGGCCGTGGCCAACGCCCTCTCCGGCCTTCTGGAGATGACCGCCACCCACCGCCTCCTCCAGAACGTGCTCTTCTACATCCCGTTCGCCGTCATCGTGCTGTTTCAGGAGCCCATCCGGAAGTTTCTGGCCACCCTGGGCGGGACCTTCTTCGGGTATCGCGCGGGCCGCGAGGCCACGAGCCGGGTAGCGAGGGAGACGGCCAACGCCAGCTTCATCCTCGCCGAGCTCCGCTACGGGGCGATCATCCTGCTGGAGCGCAGCCAGGGGCTCAAGGACTATGCCGAGACCGGCATTCGCGTCGGGGCCGAGGTCTCTTCGGACCTCCTGGTCACCCTCTTCTACCCGGGGACCCCCCTGCACGACGGGGCGGCCCTCATCGTGGAGGGGCAGGTGATGGCGGCGAGCTGTTTCCTGCCGCTCACCTCCGGCGCGCTTCCCACCACCTACGGGACGCGGCACCGCGCCGCGGTGGGAATCACGGAGATCACGGACGCCATCTGCGTGGTGGTGAGCGAGGAGCGCGGAGTGGTCTCCCTCGCCATGGACGGCAGACTGGAAACCGTGGACAGCTCCGACGAACTGGAACGCAGGCTCACTGACCTCCTGGGAGGGAAGCCCGTTGAAAGCCCGGCAGCCGAATCGGGAAGCTAAGGGCAGGCTCCGCGAGCGCCCGCCCATCTCCCTGATCATTCTCTCCTTCGTGCTGGCCCTGCTCTACTGGGGGTACACGGTCTCCGAGGAGAAGTCGCTGAAGGACGTCAGCGTCCCCCTGGAGTTCACGAACGTCCCCAAGGACAAGATCATCGTGGGGGAGAACCTTCCCCGCCTGGTGACGGTGGAGATCAAGGGCTCCCCCGAGATGCTGAGGAGGGTCCGCGAGGAGGACGTGGACGCCAAGGTGGACGTGGGCAAGCTGGAACTCGGTCCGCAGGTGCTGGAAATCGGGCAGGAGGACATCCGCCTTCCCTCTTCCGTCTCTTTCGTGCGGGTGTTGCCCGGGGTGCTGCACTTCACCCTGGAGCGCAAGGTGACCGAGACGCTCCCCCTGGATCCCCGCTTCACGGGGCACGTGGCGAGGGGCGACCAGATCCTCGGCTGGTCCATCGAGCCTGCCAATACGCGCATCGAAGGGCCGGAGAGCATCGTGCGCCGAAGGCGCCACGTTCCCACCCAGCCCGTCTCCGTGGAAGGGCGATCGCAGGACTTTCAGACGCCGGTCGTGCCCACGCTTCCGGACCCGGAGATCACCGTGCTGGACCTGGGTCCTTACACGCTCAACGTCCGGATCGGAGAGCGCAGGAGCCAGAGGACCATCGGCCCCATCCCCATCAAGGTCCTGAACGCCAAGTATCCGACGGTGCTCGACCCCACCAGCCTGAAGGTCATGGTGGACGGCCCCTTCTCGCTGGTCCACACCCTGACGCCGCAGGATCTGGTGGCGGAAGTGGACGTGATCGGGCTGAAGCCATCGAACCAGGCCTACCAGCTCAGGCCCGCGGTCCGATTCACCAGCACCAACCTGGCGGCGCAAGTCGAGATCACCTCCTGGATCCAGCGCTTCGTGGGTGTCAAGGTGCTCAAGCCGGGACAGACCATCGAGCCCTCCCTGGCGCCCGTCCCCGCCGGGGGGAGCGGTCCGTGAGGCGCCGATATTTCGGGACGGACGGCCTGCGGGGCCGGGCCGGTCAGTTCCCCCTCGACCCTCCCACGGTGAGAGCCCTGGGCAGGGCCGCCGGCCTCATTCTCGGAGGGGCCGGAGCCACGGCGCTGGTGGGCATGGACCCCCGGGAGTCCAGCGGCTGGATCAGCGCGCAATTGCTGGCTGGCCTTCGGGAGAGCGGCGTGGAATGCCGCTTCGCCGGGGTGATCCCCACGCCGGGGCTGGCGCGCCTCGCGGCCTCCGGCGGGTACACCTTCGGCGCCATGGTGTCGGCCTCCCACAACCCCTTCGAGGACAACGGGATCAAGTTCTTCTCCGGCCGTGGATTCAAGCTCCCCGACGAGACCGAGCACCACATCGAGGTGACGCTGGAGGGCCTGCGGGGGGCATCGGGGCCCGCGCCCGACGCCGTCTCTCCCGGCCCGGCGGAGGAGGGAATGGAACGGGCCTACCTGGAATGGCTCCAGAGCCTCTGGCGAGGCGGATCCCTGGAGGGCCGCCGGCTGGTCGTGGACGGGGCGAACGGGGCGGCCCACCGGGTGGCCCCGGCCCTCTTTCGGGCGCTGGGAGCACAGGTGGTGTGCCACGCCTGCGAGCCCGACGGCCGAAACATCAACGCGGGGTGCGGGAGCCTCCACGCGCAGGACTTCGCGGGCAGGGTCCGCGAGGCGGGCGCGGACATGGGGTTCGCCTTCGACGGGGACGCCGACCGCTGCATGGCCGTCACGCCCTCCGGAAAGGTGCTGGATGGAGATTTCATCCTCTACCACGAAGCCCGCGCGCGCCTTCCCGAGGATCGCCTGCCCGGGGGCTGGGTGGTGGGGACCGTGATGAGCAACCTCTGGCTGGAGCAGGCGCTGAAGCGGGAGGGGATGCGCTTCTTCCGTGCGCCCGTGGGCGACCGGTACGTCTTGCAGTGTCTTCAGGACCGCGGCGGGCTCCTGGGCGGAGAACCCTCGGGGCACATCCTGTTCCTCGACCTGGCCACCACGGGCGACGGCCTCCTGACGGCGCTCAACTACGCCAAGCTGGCCGTGGACGCCGGAGGAATGGAGGCCCTGGCGGAGGGTATCCGCCCCTACCCGCAGGTGATGGTCAACCTGAGGGTCGAGAGGAGGCTCCCCCTGGAGGAGCAGCCGGCCATCTGCGCGGCCATCGAGGAGGAGAAGGCGCGGCTGTCCGACCGCGGGCGGATCATCCTCCGCTACTCCGGGACCGAGCCCCTGCTGAGGCTCATGGTGGAGGCCGACACCCCTTCCCGCGTGGAGGGGGTCGTGGAGAGGCTGAGGGCCGTCCTCGTGCGAACGCTCGGCGAGGGTTAGCTCTAGGCGAAGGAGGGTCCCATGAAGCTGGGCGTCAACATCGATCACGTGGCCACGCTCCGGCAGGCGCGAAAGGGGACCGAGCCCGATCCCCTTCACGCCGCCGTGCTCTGCGAACTCGCCGGTGCGGACGGGATCACCGTCCACCTGAGGGGAGACCGCCGCCACATCCAGGACCGGGACGTGGAGCTGCTCAAGCGCACCATCGGGACGCGGCTGAACATCGAGATGGCCGCCACCACGGAGATGATGGAGAGGGCCGCGGCCATCCAGCCCTGGCAGGTGACGCTGGTGCCCGAGCGGCCCAACGAGGTCACCACCGAGGGGGGCCTGGACGTGGTCCTCAACCAGGCCCAGCTCACGCAGGCGGCGGCCAGGCTGGCCTCCCACGGGATCCGCGTGAGCCTCTTCGTGGACCCGAACCTGAACGCCGTGCGGGCCGCCCACAAGGCGGGGGTGCAGGCCGTGGAGATCAACACCAACTCCTACGCCATCGCCCGCACGCAGGCGGAGCGGACGGCCGCGCTCAAGGCCATCGACGAGGCCGTGAGGATGGGGAGCAAGCTAGGCCTCGCCATTCTGGCCGGCCACGCCCTCAACTACCGGAACGTCGGCCCCATCGCGGCCATGGAGCTCGTGGAGGAGCTCAACATCGGCCACGCCATCGTCGCCAGGGCCCTGTTCGTGGGGCTTCAGCAGGCCGTGGCCGAGATGAAGGCCCTGCTGAAGTAACTATTCGGAATCCGGGAAGAAGGGACAGACCACAGAGGCACAGAGGCACGGAGGATGAGGGGAGGAACGAATAGAGGCGTCCGCCACCGGCAGCCCCGTCGCCTCGGGGTCATCCTGAGGACCTCTTCGGAGCGACACCCTCGAAGGATCTCGGGAGTGGCGGTACCCGAACCCCGCCGGAGATCCTTCCGGAGGAGCCCGCTGCCGTCAGGATGACGGGAGGCGCGGGTGGCGGGGCCGAAGACGGAATTCGGGAAAAGGGACAAACCACAGAGACACAGAGGCACTGAGGATGACGGGAGGCGCGGGTGGCGGGGCCGAAGACGGAATTCGGAAGAAGGGGCAGACCAGAGAGACACAGAGGCGCGGAGAATGAGGAAGTTGGAATGATCTCAAAAGGCAACGGGGAGAAGCGGGCCGTGTACGAGAGCCGTCTCCATCCCTCTCTGCCTTCGTGTCTGCGTGGTGATCTTTCTTCGTCTCCCGTCTCGCGCCTCGCCCTTCGTAGGTAGTCCCCATGAGAATCCTCGATCTCAGCCACCGCATCGAACCCGACATGCCCATGTTCCCGGGCGACCAGCCTCCCGAATTCCAGGCCGTCGCCGCCGTGGAGCGGGACGGCTACGCCGCGCGGTGCGTCCGCCTGCACAGCCACACGGGGACCCACGTGGATGCGCCGGCGCACGTCCTTTTGAAGGGCGGGACTCTGGATGAGGTGGACCCCGGCCGGTTCGTGGGCAGCGCCCGGGTGGTCCGGGTTCCCGCGGGGGAGACCTCCGCCATCGGATTGGGCGAGCTGCAAAGGCTCGCCGGCACGCTGGCCGGCATCAGCTTTCTGCTCATGGATACGGGGTGGGCCGGGCGCTGGGGAACGCCCGGCTACCGGGAGGGCTTCCCTTGTCTGGAGTCCGAGGCGGCCCGCTGGCTCGCCGCCTCCAGCCTCTCGGGCGTGGGCGTGGACGGCCCCTCCTTCGATCCCGTGGGATCGGACGGCCTGCCCGTCCACCGGATCCTCCTCGGGGCCGGAAAGCTCCTGGTGGAGAACCTGACCGGCCTCGACCTCCTGCCGGAGGCCCTGTTCCTGTTCGCCTGCCTTCCCCTGCCCCTGGCCCGCGCGGAGGGCGCGCCGGTGCGCGCCGTGGCCATCCTGTGACCGCTTTGCGGCATCGGCCCCGTCTCGCGGCGAGCGCGCTTCTCGGCGCGCTCCTCGTTCTCGGCCTCGTGGGCCTCGTCGCGTGCAACGGGGAGCGGACGAGGACCGTGGAGATCGCCCTGCCCAGCGAAGGCGGCGTCACCTGCCCCGGCCGCGGCTTTCTCTACGCGCGGACGAGCGAGAAGATCCGCTTCCTCCTGACGGGAGAGGCCACGGAGTCGGACCTGCGCCAGTACATCGCGGTCCTCATGGGGGAGCAGGGGCGGCCGGCCCCGGAGAGCGTGAAGCGGCACGAGATCCTCTCGAGCAGTGTGGAGCTCCTCCTGCACCCTCCCGCGGGCGGCGAGAGTTCGGCCGACCGCGAGATGGCCCGCCTCCAGGCGGGGGCCATGCAGGGCGAGTTGGCCGACGTGAGGCGCTCCCTCTTCGACCGGGCCTCCTTCGACGCCTCCCTGGACTCGGTGATGGTGCCCATGGGCTCCTTCGGACTCGGGGGGCCGGCGGCCGGCTGGGGACTGCTGGACTTGGGCACGGGCAACTTCCGCCGCCTGGCCGACAGCTTCCTCCTGCCCGCCTCGCGGGGATTGGAAGGTTCGTCGGGCCGCATCCAGATGGCCTGGCTGCACCCGGGGCGGGAGGGGCTGATGCTCTCCGTGGACGGGGCCGGGCTGGCCGGCGTCTCGGACCTCCAGGGCCGCCGCTACCCGAAGGCGGACGAAAGCGCCTGGTCCGTGGCCTGGAACCCCGGCCTTCCGTGCTTCTACGCCTCGGGCCCCGGGGGCGTCTTCAGGGTGGACCTGGAGGGGCGGCGCGCGCCTCTGCGCCTCGGGGAGCACGCCCTCTTCCAGCGAATCGAGGTCAGCCCCGACGGGCGCCGCATGCTGCTGTTCCCGGCGGGAGGCGCGGGCCCGCCCGTGACGGTCGAACTGGACCGCGCCGGTCTGGCCGTGGGGCGCGCGGTTCCCCTGCCGGCGGAGGCGGCGCAGGCGCCCTACGTGGTCTGGGAGCCCCGGGCGAGCCATGTGCTCTGGTGCTTCGATCCGGCGGGCGGCCGGGCCTGGCGCGTGGATACCGCCGCGGGAAAGGTGACGGGGACCTGGTCCTACGACGCCAGCCGGGCGAGGCTCAAGGCGATCCAGACGGGCAACTCTCCGACGGTGACGCTGACCTACGTGCCCGCGGGCCGGCCGGCCTGGGCCAAGGCCCTCGCGTACCTGGACTGCCGGACCATGAGCTTCGTGGGGATCGAGGCTGCGCCGCCCGTCGCCGCGCTGCGCTGGACCGCCGCGGAACGCCCCCTTGGGGACAGCCAAACCAAGCGCCGCGCAGATCCTTAGCACCTCAAGAAGTGCGATCAGCAGGGAGAGAAAACCCGATTCAGAAACGGCTGGGGCGGTAGCCGAGCAGCCGCGCCGGAAGCGTGAGTACGGCGGCGATCAGCTCCAGCATCCCCTTCACCGCGATGCCCACCACCCGGAAAGGGATGGACAGCAGCCAGAGAAGGGGATAGAGCACCAGCACCAACAGCGCCAGCGGCCAGCAGAAGAACAGCAGCAGGAACCAGAGCAGGATCTTCACCACGGCCGCCTCCTTCGGGACTCCTCACCTCTTTCCTACGGCGCCCGCCTCTCCTAAGTTGCAGGCGCGCTCCCGGCCTTTGGGCGAAGGCGCCTGGCCGGTCCTCACCGGTCCTGAAGGGGGTGGTCGGCCCAGCCGTGGAATTTGCCGAGGCGGCGGTATTCGGCAACGTAGTCCGAGTAGTTCCGCCAGCCGTTGCGGACGGCCTCGCGCTCGGCCTCCGTGAGGGGACGGACGGGTTTGGCAGGTGAGCCCATTACGAGGTGTCCCCGCGGCATGACGCGCCCCTGGGGGACGAGGGCGCCGGCCCCCACGATCACCTCCTCCTCGATCATGCAGCCGTCCAGCAGGACGGCTCCCATGCCGATGAGCGAGCGTCCCGCGAGGGTGCAGCCGTGGAGGATGGCGCCGTGGCCGATGACGATCTCGGGGCCGATGTTCAGCGGGAAGCGCTCGTGCGTCGTGTGGAGCGCGCAGTGATCCTGCACGTTGGTCCGCGGCCCGATGCGGATCCAGTGGACGTCGCCGCGGATGGAGGCGTGGAACCAGACCGAGGCCTCCTCGCCAATGGTCACGTCTCCGTTGATGCGGGCCGTGGGGTCCACGTAGACGGAGGGGTGGATTTGGGGGGAGCGTTCGAGGTGGGGCAGGTGCATGGTGGCCTCCGGTGGGTAAGGCGCTGGACGCGAGACGCTAGGCGCTAGACGCAAAGCCTCATGGGCGCGTCATCCTGAGGACTCCTTCGAAGGGCTGCTCGCTCAGGATCCCTCGGTAGAAAGACCATCGGCGGCACCGGAGCGGCGGGATCCTGTGCCAGTCGCCCGTTGTGGGCGTGCCACAGGATGACGTGAAAAAGGGCGCGAGACGGGAGACGCGAGACGCTGGACGCGTGGAAAAGCGGGCGGCTTCCCCGCAAGTCGAGATGGCGAGATGAGGTGATGGCGAGATGAGGTGATGGCGAGATGAGGTGATGAGGGAATGTCATAAGAATCCCGCAAGCCGAGCCCCCAGCCTTGGTTTGAAGCCGGCAGGGAAGCCCATTGTGGACAGCCGTGATCTATCAGCCCAAATCCCGCGATTGAAATGCGGGTGGCTTTGGCTATGATTCAGGTTCACGGGGGGGAGACATTGTCTCTTGGACGGGGAGGGCCATTCCCTCCCCGCCCCACGGGCAAAGCCCGCTGGGGCCCCACCCCACCCTTGGGGCTTCCTCCCCCGGATCAAGTCCGGGGT
>JAJYCJ010000164.1 GCA_021778515.1 Acidobacteriota bacterium | reverse complement strand
CTCTTTTTATGGGGTTACTAATCCGAGAGGGAAGGGGTTGGCCCCTTCCCTCTCGGCGCTCGGCTGGGCAAAGCCCACCGCGGTGGGCTGGTTTCGCAAGCAGGCCCGCGGCTCTCGGCCTCGCTGCTCTCCCATCCCCACTTCGAAGCTGCCCTTAGCAAAGAGTCAACCCTACTGGTGTCCCATTAGTAATTGTTCAAGGACCCTCCCGGGGAACCGGTCGTCGGCGTGCGGCTCGATCCCCCCCTTTCGCTACTCACAATCCAGCGGTCCCCAGCCGAACAGGCGGGCGGCATTGTCCGAAGTGAGGCGGGCGAGCTCCGGGACGTCCAGTCCCAGGTGTCCCGCCAGGTGGCGCCCCACGTCGGCCACGTGGGCCGGCTCGCAGCGCTTGCCTCGGTATGGAACGGGCGCCAGGTAGGGGGCATCGGTTTCCACGAGCATCCTGTGGGGGGGGGTCAGAGCGGCCGCCTCCCGAATTTCGGGCGCCTTGGGGAAGGTGGCGATGCCCGAGAAGGAGAGGTGCAAGCCCAGGCCCAGAAGGATCTCCGCCTCTTCAGGGCCGTAGGTGAAGCAGTGGATGACCCCGGCCAGCGAGGCGCCCGCTCCCCTGAGGACGGCCACCGTGTCCTCGAAGGCCTTGCGCGAGTGGACCACCACCGGCAGGCCTCTCTCCACCGCCCTGGCCACCTGAGCCTCGAAGGCCGCGCGCTGGACGGCGCGAGGCGAGAGGTCGTAGTGGTAATCCAGCCCGATCTCCCCCACCGCCACGACCCACGGCCCGTTCAAGGCCTCGCCGAGGGCCTTCGCGACCGGTTCGCTCCATCGCGAAGCCTCGTGGGGATGCAGGCCGGCCGTGGCCCAGAGCTTTCTCCCGTCCGCCAGGGCCGCGCAGGCCGGCCAGTCCTCGGGCGTGGTGCCCACCGCCAGCATCCGCCGGACGCGGGCCTCCTCGGCGCGCTCCAGCACGGCGCTCCGGTCGGCGTCGAACTCCTCCATGGCGAGGTGGCAGTGGGAGTCGGTCCAAAAGGCAGGCCCTCGGTCCGTCATGCCCACCTCCCTGAGGTCAATGGCCTGAATCGACGACGGCTTGGCCCTCCGGCGCCAGGGCCTCCTTCAATCCGTCGAACACCTCTCGGGCCCCGATGGCCCCCATGCAGGAGCGATGATCGCAGCCCGGACCCGAACAGGGCCTATGGATTCCGGGGCGGCTGAGGATCCTCGCCCTCCGGCCCCACGGCTCGTTGAGCACCGGGTCCGTGGGCCCCAGCAGAGCCGCCGTGGGCACCCCCATGAGCGCCGCCAGGTGCATGGCGCCCGTGTCCGCCCCCACGAACGCGGTCGAGCTCTTGATGCACTCCAGCAGCTGCGGCAGAGGCCAGTCGGGGATGGCGTGCAGGTGCCCCCGCGAAGGCAGTGCGGCCACCTCCCGCGCCTCATCCGGACCCCATCCCACGACGGTCGGAAGGCGCATGCCCTCCCAAACCAGGGAGGCCAGCTCCAGAAACCGCTCCAGCGGCCAGCGCTTGTAGGCCTGGGCTCGGCTCGTGCCTATGAAAGCGAATAGAAACCTTCGGGGCTCCAGTCCCCGTCCTTCCAGAAACCGCTCCACCTCCGCCCGGTCGCCCTCCCGCACCCGGGGCGAGAGATAACCCTCCGTCGGCCCTGGAAGCCCCAGGGCCGCCATTGCCCCCGCGTAGCGTGCATACCGGGAGATGCGGGGCGTCGCGCCGCAGATCAGGGGCACATCGTAGAGGAGATGGCTGCCTTCTTTCCCGAAGCCGCGGGCGTACCCGGCCGTGCGGGCGGCCCCTGAAACCTGTCCCAGGAGGGCGGACCGCAGGATGCCGTGCAGGTCCACGGACCAGTCGTAACGGGCCGCCCTGAGGTCCGTGAGGTAGGAGCCCATGGCGCGGGCCCACGCCAGGGGCCTATAGCCCAGTCCCCCATTGCCCCGCGGGTACGCGACCACCCGGTCCACCACCGGAAAGAGCTCCAGCAGCGGCGCGAAGCGATCCTCCACGGCCAGGTCCAGCCGCGCCAGATATCCGCTGGCCTTCAGGGAATGGAGGCACGGCAGGAGCCTGGCCACGTCGCCGAGGGAGGAGAGCCGGATCACGAGCAGACGGGATCCCCGTTCCACCACCATAGCCGTAAAGGATAGCACGGCCTCTTTTCCTTGACAGCAGAGAGCTTCCGCCAAAATAATAGCTGGTGCGGGAGGTCCGAATGGTCCAGGCTGCGAGATCGCTCAAAGTCGGCGAGCTGCTGGCGATTCTGGGGGAGATTTATCAGGGCAAGGAGACGGGGACCCTCGTGCTTCAGAGGGACGAGGTCAGCAAGTTCCTCTATGCCCAGGACGGGCAGGTCATCTTCGCCGCCTCCAATGCTCCGGAGGACAAGTTCACCCAGATCCTCATCGACAAGGGCAAGCTCTCCGAGGAGCAGCTCGAGCTCGCCACCGAAAAGAAGGAGGGCCGGACCATCGGCAGGACCCTGGTGGAGCTCGGGTTCCTGGCCTCCGAAGATCTCCTGGACGCCCTCGTCGAGCAGATGCGCCGCGTCGCCTCCTCCGCGGCCGCGTGGGAGAGCGGCACGTCGGCCTTCAAGCCGGGGGTGCTCCCACCGAATCTCGCCAGGCTGCCGGTTTCGACCCCCCGCTTCATCGTGGACACGGCCCTGTCGATCCAGAGCCGCGAATGGGTCTCCCAGGGACTCGGGCAGCTGTCGGCCACGCTCCAGATGAGCGAGGCGGAGAGGGAGGCCGCGGCGGTGATCCTCCCCACTCCCGCCGAGCTCCACATCCTGGACCAGGTGGACGGCAGGCGCAGCGCCCGCGAGGTGTGCGACGCGGCCAGCGTGGACCTCTTCACCGGCGCCCGGTTCCTCATGGGCCTCACCTGCCTGGGCCTCATGCACATTCAGCAGGCCATGGCGCCCACGCCGAAGGGTAAGGCACCGGTGGAGGCGATGGACCTCTCCTTCCTGGAGTCCATGGACGAAGGGGCCGCGGCAGCGCCGCCGAGGGCTCCCGACAAACAGCCCGTCCAGCCGCCCGCCCCGCCCGTGGAAGAGAAGGCGCCGCCTTCCCAGCCACTCCCCTTTGAGCCTTCGGGCCCTCCTGCCCGACAGGGCCGCCCGCAGGAGGAACCATTCGACGTGCCGGCGCCCCCGGCGGAACTGGAACCCCAGACCGCCACGAACTGGGCCGTTTCCCCGCTTCAGTCCACGGGGACCGCCCCGACCCCGCCGGCCATGGACTCCCTGATCTTCGACGCCGCCCCCAGGCGGCGGAAATCCAGGCGATGGCCCTGGATCGCGGCGGCCGCGGCTCTGGTCGTCCTGGCCGGCGCCGCCGCTGGGTACTACTTCTTTTCGGGCGGCGGCGAGTACGTGGCCATGCAGCCCGAGGTGCCCCCCACCAAGACTCGGCGTCTCCAGCCTCCGGCTCCCCAGCCACCGCCCTCCAGCCAGCCGGCGGTTCCGTCGCCCGCGAAGGGCTCCGGGGCGACCAGCGTGGAGACTCCGGCTGCGGCGCCCGTGACCCAGCCCGTCCCCGCCCCCGCCACCTCCGAGACGAAGGGCGAGGCCTCGCAGGCCGAAGCGCCGAAGCCGGCGCCCGTGGCGCCGGCGACTCGGCCGGAGATCCCAAAACCGACTCCCCCGGCCGAAAAGTCGGCCTCGCCGACTTCCTCTCCAGCCAGCCTGCAACAAGCCCGGAAACTGCTGGAGGAGGGGCGCTTCCCCGAGGCGGCCCA
>JAJYCJ010000163.1 GCA_021778515.1 Acidobacteriota bacterium | reverse complement strand
TGACGGTGGGCATGTCGGCGCCGCCGATGGGGACGATGAGCAGAACCCCGAACACCAGGGCCAGCGCGGCCATGAGCAGGAACAGGGAGTGGCTCCCGGGATGGATCACGAGGACTACGGCGATGGCGGCGGCCGCCCCCAGGATGCCCAAATTGACGAAATTCTGGCCCCTGTAGGTGATGGGCCTTTGCGGCAGGATCTCCTGCAGCTTGCCCGTAGCCATGAGGCTCGCGGTGAAGGTCAGGAAGCCGAGGATGACCTCCAGGGTGAGCGCTCCCATGGTGAAGCGGTCCATCGCCTGGTGGCCCGCCCGCAGGAAGTACTCCGCCGTCCCCACGAGGGCCGCCGCCAGGGCGCCGAAGGCGTGCGAGAGCGCCGTCCGCTGTGGCACGGCCGTCATGGGCATCATGGCCATGGGGATGCCGATGACGGTGCCGATGACGAAGGCCACGGCGATCCACTGGTAGTGGGCCACCTCCGGACGAAGCAGGGTTCCGCCCACGGCGAGCACCATGCCGAAGACGCCCGTGATGACGCCCCGGCGGGCGGTGGGCACCGAGCTCAGCCAGTGCAGGGCCAGAATGAAGCAGACGGCCGAGAGGACGTAGACGAGCTGGATCCAGTGGTCGATGCCCATCACTTCACCTGCTTGTGCTTCTTGAACATGGCGAGCATGCGGTAGGTGATGAGGTAGCCCCCCACGATGTTGATCATGGAGGCCGCCACGGCGGCCGTTCCAAGCACCGTGCTCAGCGTGGACTCCTCCTTGCCGGCCACCACGATGGAACCCACCACGGCGATGGCCGAAATGGCGTTCGTGAGGGACATGAGGGGCGTGTGGAGCAGCGGCGACACCCGCCGGATGACGAGCAGGCCCACGAAGGTGGCCAGCACGAAGATGTAGAGGTGGGATACGAGAACGTCGAGGTTCATGGGGCGGCACCCTCCTTGGACAGCGCCTGAGCGGTGGCTCCGTGGATCACCTTCCCGTCGTGGGTGACGGTGGCCTCTTTCAGGATGTCGTCCTCGAGATCGAGCCTGAAGGCCCCGTCCTTCCAGAATGCCGTGATGAAGGCCGTGAGGTTCCGCGAGTAGAGCAGGCTGCCGTGGAAGGCCACCTCGGAGGGCAGGTTCAGCGGGGCCAAGATTCGCACCCCGCCTATCTCGACGGTCTCCCCCGGCCGGGTCAGCTCGCAGTTCCCGCCGCCCGGCGCGGCGAGGTCCACGATGACCGAGCCCGGTCTCATTTTGCCCACCATCTCGGCCGTGATCAGCTTCGGCGCCACCACGCCTCCCACGAGGGCGGTGGTGATGACCACGTCGGAGGCGGCGCAGCGTTGGGCGATCAGCTCGCCCTGCCTGCGGTAGAACTCCTGGGACAGCTCCCTGGCGTACCCTCCCGCGTCCTGTGCCTCCTCGCCGCTCTCGACTCCCACGAATCTGGCGCCCAGGCTCTCGATCTCCGTCTTTACGGCGGGACGAGTGTCGGTCGCCTCCACCACGGCGCCGAGCCTTCGCGCCGTGGCGATGGCCTGGAGCCCGGCTACTCCGGCGCCGATCACGAAGACCTTGGCTGGAAGCACCGTTCCCGCGGCGGTCATGAGCATGGGGAAGTACCGGGGCAGGGCATCGGCTGCCATGATGACGGCTTTGTACCCGGCGATGGAGGCCATGGAGGACAGGACGTCCATGGCCTGGGCCCTGGAGATGCGAGGGATCGCGTCGGTGGAGAAGGCGGTCACCCGCCGGTCCAGCAGTCTGCGGACCAGGTCCAGGTTGCGCGTGGAAGCCAGGGGGGCGAGCAGCATGACGCCCGGATGCATCCGGTCCGCTTCGTCCAGAGTCGGGGCGTGGACCCTCAGCACGAGGTCGGCCTCCGAGAGCGCCGCCGACGGATCGGCCGCCACGGCGGCTCCGGCCTCGACGTAGGCGGAATCCGCGATGAAGGAGCCCGCGCCGGCCCCGGCCTCCACCGTCACCGTCAGACCCGCCTTCACCAGCTTCTTCACCGATTCCGGAACGAGCGCCACGCGGCGCTCTCCCTCCCGGCATTCCCATGGCACGAATACCTTCATGGCTCCTCCGACGAGGGCGACCGCATGCTCTTTCCCGTTCTGGGCCATGGCTCTTCCCGATTAGCTTAACCCACTTGCTCCCGACGCGGACATCCCCCTGCCACCCCGCAACTCCCTCCTTCACGGCGCACGCCCCGGGGCAGGCAGAGCTCCGCGTCAGCATTCACGCCAGGCACCCCACCGCTTCGCGCGGGGCGCGGCGAGCCGTCAACTGGCATGAAGGGACAGCACGGACCCATTGGTCATTCGTCCCTGAAATCCGCGGCCCGTCCGCGCCGTCCCGCGACCGGGGTCCCGCATATTTCGTGCAGCAACTCGCCGGTCTGCCTGAAGAGCCCGTCGCCCTTTGGCTTCCTGGAGGTCCAGATCATGGCCACGCAGTCCCCCTTCCCCGGAACGAACGAGAGGATGCTGTGGAATCCTTCCGTGGCCCCGTTCTTGCTGACCACCGAGAGGCCGCCGACCTTCTTTTCGAACCACCCAGGCGTGCCCGAAAAGGCGGGATTGACGCGCGTGGTCATGGTGCGGTAGGCCGACGGAGTGAGAAGCCCGCCGCCGGGTTGGATGCCTTGATAGAAGCTCAGCAGGTCGGCAAGCGTGCTCTGGAGGTGGCCCGAGGGTATCCCGTACATCCCCTTGAGGTGGTGGACGATCGGCACGGGCCGCCCTCCCTCCATCCGATACGAAGTCGCTTCATCGGCGCTCCGGATGCCGTAACCCGTGTGGTCCATGTGCAGCGGGCCAAACACCTCCCGGTGCATGAAATCGAGGTAGCTCATGCCGCTGACGGCTTCGATGATCTTCCCCACCACCGCGTAGTTGAAATTGTTGTAGACCTGCTTCGTTCCGGGCTTGAACGCGAGCGGCACGGAGTCGGCCGAGCGGAGCATGGCCTCGAAGGTCGGGAGCTTGCGGTTCAGCTGGGGGATGCCGCTCTGATGAGCCATGAACTGGTCCACCGTGATGGACCGCCAGCTTTCCGGCAGGTCCTTGAGATAGCGGCTGGCCGGGGCCTCCAGATCGAGCTGGCCGCGCCCCACGAGGACCATGGCCCCCGCGGCGGTCAGAGCCTTGGAGAGCGATCCGATGTAAAAGACGGTGTCCGGGTCCGGAGGTTGGAGAGAATCCAGCGACCTCACTCCGAAACCCTGCTCTACCGCGACGCGTCCATTCCGGACCGCGCCCAGGACCAGCCCCGGCAAATCCTTTTCCCGCATGGCCGGTTCGATGATCCGGCCAGCCGCGGCGTCCGGAGCCCTGCGGCGCTCCGCCTCGCGCCTAGGTCCGCGGGCCGCCGCCGCGAGCGGCACCAACACAACGAGGGCCGCCGTCAGCATGCTCGTGATCGCCGACCTCCCCCTTCCGCCACCGGCAGATGATTTCAGCTCACTCGCCATCCTTCGCCTCCAGTCAAACAGCCTCAACAGACCGGCCGCCCGGTTTATTCGTCGGCATGGCTGTGCAATTCCGCTTCAACTCGCCCTTGTGCGATTTGCCTTCCGGAGCCGATGGCCCTCATGCAAGGGAGGTGAGGGGGCAGCACCGGAAGCTACTCCCTTTACGTTGACCCAAATCCCGCGATTGGACATTGGAGTGGCTCCGAAAGGCTCATGGATGGTAGTTTCCGTGGAAGACGGTCTTCACCCGCCAAGGGATTTGGGTTGCCTCCGACCCCGGACTTGATCCGGGGGAG
>JAJYCJ010000162.1 GCA_021778515.1 Acidobacteriota bacterium | reverse complement strand
CTCTCCCCGAGGAGTTCAGCGGAGCGACCGGAGGGAGCGGAGCGCCAAGAGGGGGGCGGAGCCTCCCTCTTGGACCGACCTTCATGGAAGAGACGCACCGATGATCGACGACATCCTTCGGCGGTTCAGTCCATCCCTGCCGTCCGTGGCCGTTCGTGGGCGGGCAGGGGTTCCAGGCAATGGCGCGAAGCCGAATTCACTTCGGCTGGAGCGCCGACCTCTCCCCGAGGAGTTCAGCGGAGCGACCGGAGGGAGCGGAGCGCCAAGAGGGGGGCGGAGCCTCCCTCTTGGACCGACCTTCATGGAAGAGACGCACCGATGATCGACGACATCCTTCGGCGGTTCCGCCCCTCCTTGCCGCCCGTGGCCGTGCTCCTGGACCCGCCCTTCCTGGGCGCTCTCAGGGTGGCGTCCAGCCGCAAGGAGACGACCCCCCTCGTCCGCCACGAGGAGGACGTCACCTCACCCGAAGAGGGGTACCTTCCCGCCCCCGAGGAGCTCGAAGTGAAGGTGGGCGGACTCCTGGCCAAGCTGGGGCAGCCCAAACGGATCAGCGCGGTCCTGGGCGACTCCTTTTTCCGCATGCAGGTCATGAGTCTGGGCGAGTTCCCCCGGCAGGAGGAGGAGCGCCGGCAGGTCATCTTCTGGAATCTGAGAAAGTCCCTCAACGTCCCCGTGGAGTCTCTCCGGATGAGCTACGAGGTGATCCGGCGCACCCCTGGTGGCACCACGCTCTGGGTGGCGCTCTGTCCCGAAGAGCCCGTGCGGCTTCTCGAGGCGGCCTTCCAGAGAGGGGGGTGCCAGCTCGGCCACCTGGGGGCCTCCTCCGTGGAGCTCTTCAACCTCGCGCGGAGCCGGGACGTGTTGACCGACCAGGGGAACGCCCTTCTCCTGCACCGGACCCCCGCCTACCTCTCCTTCCTCTTCACCGAAGGCGGCCGCCCCCTCTTCTTCCGCTGCAAGGAGACCGGTGCCTCGGGCGACGGGGCGGAGGAGGGCCGGCTCCAGCAGGAGGTGCGCCTCACCCTCGCCTTCTACAAGGACAAGCTGGGCGGCGGACCGCTGGAGAAGGTGCTGGTCCACCGGTACCCCGAGGGGGCGGACCTTCCGCTGGAAGAGCTCGAGGCCGAGGGCACCCGCATCGAGACCATGGTCTCGGCCCTGCCGCCTCTGCACGGCGGGGCCCTAAGAGAGCCCCAGTGGATGCCCCTCTACGCGCTTCTGGAGAGGAATTGAGATGAGGCGTCTGTCCATCAACCTCGCAGGAACTCCGTTCGTCAACAGGACCGTCCCAGGGGCTGCCCTCGCCGTGGTCTGGAGTATCGCCCTCCTGCTGACGGCGCTCAACATCGGGTCGTTCTTCGTCCTGGGGAGGGATTACCGCACGCAGCGGGGCGTCCTGAGGGACCAGGAGGAACGCCTTTCGCACCTGCGCGCGAGCGTCGCCGAGAAGCAAAAATCGCTACAAGGAGCCGGGATCGCATCGGTGACCTCGGAGGCCAAGTTCGTGTCGGAGGTCCTGAAGGAGAAGCGCTTCTCCTGGATTCATTTCCTGGGCGACCTGGAACGCATCAAGCCCTACGGGGTCATGTTCACGACCATCGTACCGCAGGTCAATCCGGACGGAACCGTCGGGGTGGCCCTCACGGGAGACGCCAACCCCCGTTCGGAGCTGCTCAAGCTGGAACAGAACCTGATGACCGACAAGAGCTTCACGGCGGCCCAGCTCCACTCCGAGCAGAAGGACAACTCCAGCCCGTGGGTCCACTTCCAGATCAGCTGCACCTACCTTCCGGGGGGGACCCATGAGCCTTGAGATCCTCATCCGGCGCAAGCTCGGTCTCCTGCTGGCGGTAGCGGCCGGCCTCGCGGCGCTGAACCTGGCCGTCTATCTGATGGCCGTCTCCCGGCTGGATCACTACGCGCGCTCCACGAGGCAGCAGGTCGAATCCAACCGCCGGGAGTTGAAGACGCTGGAGGACAAGGAGCGGACCCTCACCCTTTCGGTCAATCGCGTGAGCAACGACCGGAAGATCATGGACGAACTGGCCGGGCAGGTATTCCGCACGCGGCAGCAGCGCTTCGTGGACCTGCAGACCGGCCTCAAATCCCTGATCGATGCCCATCAGCTCCAACTGGACAACTTTTCCTACGGGTACGAGTTCATCCCTTCGCCGGACAAGAAAGAGGGCTGGTCCCACCAGTACATCCGGGTCCGCATGACGCTGCCTCTCACCGGGCCGTACCAGGAGATCAAGGCCCTCATCCAGGCGCTTCAGGAGTCGCCCCTCTTCTTCACCGTGGATGCCCTGTCACTCTCGTCCAGCCCGCAGTCGGCGGGCACGATCCGCGTGAACGTGGCCATCAGCACCTACTTCGTGGCGACCCCCGAGGACTTTCCGCCGAAGGAGGCCAAGTCGTGACCAGACGGTTCGTCATCGCTCTTGCCGCCATCGGGGCCATCACCCTCACGTTGTCATGCGGCTCGGGCGCCCTCGGAGCGAACGGCACCGTGGATCCCGAGACGGGGGAGCGGACGGGGCCGCGGCCGCACCGTGCGGCCCCCCAGGCGCAGCAGGCATCCGACATACCTTTCCTCTCCCTCGATGGCATCACCCTGCCGGTGGACCAGACGGCGGATGGCAAGCAGGGTCCTCCGGAACCTGGAAAGACGGCCCAGCCGGCTCCGGCGGCCCTGCCACGGGGTCTCTCCCGCCGCGGGCCGGCGGCTCGGCGGGCGCCCGCGGGTCCGCCCCCCGCGAACGCCGTGGACGACGAGGCCGGGCTGCCGCTGCGGAACCTCTTCGCCTTCGAACAGGACCCGGCCGTGATCCTGGCGCAGCGGCGCCAGGCCCAGGAGGCAGCCGAGAAAGCGGCGGAGGCCGCCAAGAAGGCCCAGTGGATCAAGGCCCACACCTACGGGCCGCCTCCGCCTCCGCCTCCGCCTCAACCTCCGGCCATCCCCTTCACCTTCATCGGCTACTTCGGACCGGCGGACAACCGCCTCGCCGTGTTCCAGACCCAGGGATCGAACGTGCTCTTGCTGGCCCGCAAGGGAGAGACGGTTTTGAACCAGTTCCGCGTGGTCGACATCGGCTACGAATCCGCCGAGATCGGTTTCCAGGGTTTCAAGGAGACCAGGCGAATCCCCTTGATTGGAGGAGGGAAGTAAGGTGCGCGCGAGAATCCTCAAGACCATCCTGATGATGAGCCTCCTGACCCTGGCCCTTTCCTGCGGCTCGGTCGCCTTCCACCGGGGGGATTACCTCTACGAGCACCAGAACTACGACGAGGCGGTGGCGAACCTCGAAAAGGCCCTCAAGGAGAGCCCCCGCAACGTAAAATACAAGACCACCCTCGTGCGCGCCCGCCTCGCCGCCTCCCAGTGGCACTTCGAGAGGGGAAAGATGGCGGCCGCCCACGGCGACTACGACGTAGGCGTGCGGGAGATCCAGAAGGCCCTCGAGTACGACCCCGGCAACCAGTACGCCAAGGACACCATGAACAGCATCATCCAGACCCTGCGGGAGAAGCAGCAGAAGGAGAGGGCCGCTCTCCCCTCCATCGACCAGATGGAGAAGAAGGCCAACAAGGATCTGGGCGTGCCGAGGCTGGACCCCGCCTCCAACATTCCGATCGTCCTCAAGTTCACCAACACCCCCCTCAAGACCATCCTGGACGCCATCTCGAAGGCCAGCGGGATCAACATCCTGTACGACGACCGCGTGGAGCAGAACAAACCGATCACCGTGGATTTCTCGAAGGAGCCCCTGG
>JAJYCJ010000161.1 GCA_021778515.1 Acidobacteriota bacterium | reverse complement strand
CGGGCAAAGCCCGTTGGGGCCCCACCCCACCCTTGGGGCTTCCTCGCCCGGCCTGGGCCGGGTTCGGAGGTCACCCAAATCCCTTCGCGGGTGAAGACCGTCTTTCACGGGAACTACCCTCCATCTGTCTTTCGGAGCCACTCCCATGTCCAATCGCGGGATTTGGGTACTCCGACACCAGTAGGGTTGACTCTTTGCTAAGGGCAGCTTCGAAGTGGGGATGGGAGAGCAACGAGGCCGAAGCCTGAGCCTGCCCCCGCGAAGGCGGGGGGGCCTGCTTGCGAAACCAGCCCGCCGCGGTGGGCTTTGCCCAGCCGAGCGGAGCCTGCCCCCGCGAAGGCGGGGGAGAGGGAAGGGGCCAACCCCTTCCCTCTCGGATTAGTAAGAGCCCGCTAAGGCCGGAACACTCTCGGGAAGGTCCTCAGAACGGCCGGCAAACCCCGCAGACGCCGCACCCAGCCGCTTCCATACAGGAGATCCACCAGGCCGCGCAGGGCCGCGTAAACCTCCTTAGAGTGCGGATGCCACCAGAGGTCCCGGCGCAGACCTGGCAGGACATCGTGGACGATCACCTGGGGCTGGGTCATCTCGTCGAACCCGATGCGGCCGTGGGTCCTGCCCAGGCTGGACTCCTTGAAGCCGCCCCAGGGCGTCTCTGGCAGGCCGTGGCTCATGAGGTGGTCGTTGACCGTCACCGTCCCCGCCTCGATGCGCCGGGCCAGCGCCTCGGCACGGCGGCGGCTGCGCGACCAGACCGACGCCGTGAGGCCGAGGTTGGAGTCGTTGGCCAGCGAGACCGCCTCGTTCATGGTCGCCACCTTCATCACGCCCACCACGGGCCCGAAGGTCTCCTCCCGCATGACGAGCATGTCGTGGGTCACCTCGGTGAGGACCATGGCGGGCAGGAAGAGGCCAGGCCCTCCCTCGGGTGAGGCTGAGCTCGCGTACAGGCGCGCCCCCTTGGCGAGGGCGTCCTCCACGTGCCGGCGCACCGTCTCCACCTGCCGCCGCGTGGTCATGGCGCCCATGTCCACCGAGAAATCCGCGTCCGGGCCCACCCGCATCGCCTCCACGCGCCGCTTCAGGGAGCCGAGGAAGGCGTCGTAGATCCGCTCGTGGACGTAGATGCGCTCCACGCCGCCGCAGGACTGGCCGGCGTTCTGCATGCCGGCCCAGAGGGCCCCCGCGGCCGCCCTCTCCGCGTCCGCGTCCTCGCACACGAGCATGGCGTCGTTGCCACCCAGCTCCAGGGAAAGCGGGGTGAGCCTCTCCGAGGCCTTGACCATGAGGCTCTTCCCCACGGCGGTGGAGCCCGTGAAGAAGAGCTTGTTCACACCCTCCTCCAGGAATGCCTCGCCCGCCAGGCGCCCCGGCATGTTCACGTAGGCGAACAGGCCCTTGGGCAGTCTCGCGGCACAGAGGCACTCCTCCAGCGCCCGGCCCACCATCTGGGTCTCGGTGGCGGTCTTGAGCACCACGGCGTTCCCCGCGAGCAGGGCCATGACGACTTCGGAGAAGGGGATGGAGAACGGGTAGTTCCAGGGCGAGATGATCCCGATGACGCCGTAGGGAACCCGGACCACGTGGCTCCGCTTGTTGGCCAGGAGCCACGTGGCGGGACGCAGGCCGCGGGGGGCGAGGAAGCCCGCAGCCTTTTTCGCGTAGTAGGTGAGGGCGATGGCCGCGGGCAGGACCTCGGTGGCCAGGGCGTCCACCCTCGTCTTGCCGCTGTCACGGGAAATCGTGGCGGCGAGCTCGTCGGCCCGGCCGACGATGAACTCCCTGACGGGCAACAGGGCCTTGGCGCGGGTCCGGGGGGAGAGGGCCGCCCAGGCGGGCTGAACGGCCCTCGCTTCGGCGATGATCCGCCGCAACTCTTCGCGGGTTTGCAGCCGGGAAGCGCCAATCACCTCTCCCGTCGCGGGATTCACGCACTGCGTCGCCTCCCGCCCCGCCTCCTGCCCGTCGTTCATGCGCTTCCTCCTCCCGGCGGTCTCCGTCCTTTTACACCGTGACGGTCTGCCCGAACTCCACCACCCTCGCCTTGAGGCCCCTGGCATGGCAGCGCTTGACGAACTCGTGCGGGTCCGCCGGGATCACGGGGAAGGTGTCGTAGTGAATGGGGATGGACTCCTTGGCCTGGCACAACGCGGCGGCCTCCACCGCATCATCAATCCCCATGGTGAAGTTGTCGCCGATGGGGAGCAGGGCCAGGTCGATGGGATTGAGCCGGCCGTAGAGCGCCATGTCGGAGTGGATCCCCGTGTCTCCGGCGTAGTACACGCACTTGCCGCCCATCCAGATGAGCAGGCCCGCGGGCGTTCCGCCGTAGCTCCCGTCGGGCAGAGAGGAGCCGTGCCAGGCGGGCGTCAGCTTAAGGCGCCCCCAGGGGAAGGTGTGGGAGCCTCCGATGTGCATGCCGTGGGCCTCCACTCCCTGCGCCGAGAACCAGTTGGCGATCTCGAAGTTGGAGACCACCGGACAGCGGTTGCTCTTGGCGATCTGCGCCGCGTCCCCCACGTGGTCGCCGTGGCCGTGGCTGACGAGGATGGCGTCCACGTGGATGTCGGCGGGTTTGACCTTGGCGTGGGCGTTGCCGGTGATAAAGGGGTCCACGATGACTCGCTTGCCCTCCGCCTCCAGTTCGAAACAGGAATGGCCGTGATAGGTCAGCTTCAGCATGGGAACCTCCTAGGACTCTGGCTCGTGCTCGGAAAGCCCGCTCGGAAACGGTGAAGAGTGGAGGGCGGAGGGAGGGGGGTCGGAGGTGGAGAACCTTGCCGGCGCGGAATCTCCGGTCCGCCCGGCGCCCCCCGGACCCTCTTGAGTCCAAGGGGCCGCGCCGTATCGCCGAGCCTTCAAAACTTCCGCCTGTGCCCGCTCGGCGTCCGTGAGGGGTCTCTCGTCCCACCCCGCCTTCAGAGCCCGCTCGAAGCCCATCCTCAGCGCCTCTCTCACGGCCTGCGCCGAAAGACCGGGGAGGAGGTCCGCCACGCCCGCGAAGGCGGCTTTGTAGCGCTCCGCCTCTTCCCTGCCCTGCCCCGTGGCGCGTCGCAGCTCCTCGTAGTCGACGTGAAGGGGGACGGCGCCGTGCTGAAGAAAGGAGTTGCGGCCCCGGCGCTGGGCGCTGCCCACGACCTTTCTGCCCCGAACCAGGAGCTCTTTCTCCGAGGGGACGAGAAAGCAGGGAGCGCCCCCCCGGGGTGGAATGGGCATGGTCCTCCGGGTCAGGACCACCGGCAGGCCGAGCCATTCCAGAGAGGCGGCCAGGGCCTCCGCGATGAGGCCGTAGGTTCCCTCCAGGGAGCGGCCGGCGAAGGGGGGCCGGTCCTGGCGGGCCACCACGGCGTAGGTGACCTCTTGTGCGTGGAGCACCGCCTTGCCGCCCGTGGGCCTGCGGACCACGTCGTAACCGGCCCTCCGGCAGTAGAGCGGATCGCAGGCCTCCCGGTACTCCTGGTGGAAGCCGATGGAGAGGCAGTGGGGCCGCCAGCCGTAGAGCCTGAGCGAGGGGGCCTGCTCTCCCCCCTCCTCCGCCTCCTGGAAGAGGAGATCGTCCACGGCCATGTTCCAGGCCCCCTCCCGCGGTTCCTCCTCATCCATGAATCGCCACGTCGTCACGCCTTCCTCCCGAGTTGGTCGAGGAAACGCAGGAGCCCCTTCTCTTCGGGGGGGGAAAGGATCTCTCCCCCGCGGTTTTCGACGGTGTGGACGGGCAGGCCGAGATTGGCCTTGAAGAAGCCCTCGTCGCGCAGGGAGTCGGAGAGGTACTCCACCCCAAGGATGACCCCGTGGA
>JAJYCJ010000068.1 GCA_021778515.1 Acidobacteriota bacterium | reverse complement strand
GTAGCGAGGAGGAGCCATGCTGAACCCGTTCCACTTCCCGAAGCCCTACGCGCATGATCATTCCCCCGTTCAGAACGTGAACGATCTCTTCGATGAGCGCATGACCAGGGGCCAGCGGGCCGCGGACTGGCTCGCGGGGGTGGTGGGCTCGTGGAGCTTCATCATCGTCCAGTCCGCGATCCTCGCCGTGTGGGCGGTGCTCAACGTGACGGCCTGGATCCGGCACTGGGACCCCTATCCCTTCATCCTCATGAACCTCTTCCTCTCGCTGCAGGCGGCCTACACCGCGCCCGTCATCATGATGAGCCAGAACCGGCAGGCCACGAAGGACCGCATCGAGGCCCACAACGACTGCCTCGTCAACCAGAAGGCCGAGGAGGAGGTCCGCGCCATCCTCGAACACCTCGCCGCCCAGGACCTCGCCCTCCTCCACCTCCACCAGCAGTTGGAGGCCCTGCTCGCCCGCGTGGGCAAGGGCGAGCAGGTACCGGAGGCGCCCTGACGGTGCCGGCGCGGCGGGGCGGGCGAGGAAGGGAGGAAGGGAAAAGGAGGCGGAGGTTGATCGTGCGCCTCTCCGGACATCGGGCCCGCCGGCCTCCGCCGCATGAACCCTTTCCCCGAGGGTGGGAATCCCTCGGGCCCGGGCGTCCCTCCACATTCTTGCCCGCTTCTGATAGGATCGCACCAGATTAGCCTCACTTAACGCTGTCCGGGGCAGGCGTGGGATTGAGGGGATGAAGACGCAGTTGGGGGGAGAGCGCCGCTTCTATCCTGAGAAGGCGCCCGCGGCAGGGAGCGGGGCACCCGGGCTCGGCCTGCTGGCGTGGCGCCGGCGCATGCTCGGCTACTACCTCTGGATCGCCTTCGGCATCGGCGCGCCGCTGGTTCTGTACGTCGTCTTGATCGCGCCCGACTTCGCGCCTCTGCGATTCCGCCTGCTCATCCTGGTCTTCCTCGGCCTGATCCTCCTTCTGGCCCTCGCGCGGCGCCTGGACCATTCCGTCAGGACGTGGGCCCTGTTTCTGGTGGCGTACGCCTTCTCGCTCATGATGTTCAACGCCAGCGGCCTACAGGGTGGGGGGCGCCAGGTGCTCCTGGGAGTGCCGCTCTACGCGATGATCTTCCTGGGTCCGCGCTCCGGTTGGGCGTCGGCGGCCGTGAGCCTGATCATCTACGCCGCGGTGGCGTTTCTGAACGTCACGGGCCGCATGTCCCCCGTGTTTTCCGGCCAGAGATTTTCCGGGCCCAGGTTCTGGTTCGTGCAGGGCGCCATGCTCGTGCTTGCCCTGGTGCCCATCATGTTTCTCCTCAGCCGGTTCATCGGTTTCCTGGGCGGCGCGCTCGCGGCCGAACGGCGATCGGCCGAGCAACTCGAGGCGGAGGCCGTGGAGCGCCGACGCCTCGAACGCGTCCTCCTGGAGACCGGGGAGCGGGAGCGGCGCGCCGTGGGGCACCAGCTCCACGACGGCCCCTGCCAGCAGATCACCGCGGCCCTCCTCCGGTGCAAGGTGGCCGAGAACGCGCTTGCCGCGCGAGGGCCGGAGGAGAGCGCCGGGCACATCCGGGCCGTCGCCCAATTGCTGGACGCCTCCGTCGGGGAGATCCACGACCTGGCGCGCGGGCTGAGCCCTCCGGAGCTTTCTCCCGCCGCCTTCACGACGGTGCTGGGCGAGCTGGCGCGCCGGGTGACCGCCTTGGGTCCGGTGGCGTGCGAGTTTCTGCACGACGGGTTGGCCCTTCCGCCGGACCCGCTGATCACGAGTCAGCTCGTGCAGATCGCGCAGGAGTCCGTGGCCAACGCCGTCCGCCATGCCAAGGCGCGGCGCATCACCATAGAGCTCGCCCGGCAAGACCGGGCGCTCCGGCTGCTCGTGCGGGACGACGGCGTGGGCATGGCGCCCGATGCCGCCGGAGAGGGCATGGGCCTCAGGATCATGCGGCACCGGGCGGGCCTGGCGGGCGGAACGCTCTCCATCGGTCCCGCCCCCGGCGGCGGCACCGCCGTGACCTGCACCATCCCCCTTCCGGCGGAGCCGGCGAATCGAGAGGCGGAGGCATGAGCGCGGAGCCCCGGTCCCCCGTGCGCCTCTTCATGGTGGACGACCACCCCGCCGTGCGGGAGGGGCTGCGCCTCCTGCTGGAGCAGGAGGGGATCGCGATCTGCGGCGAGGCGGGGGATTCGGCGGCGGCCCTGCGGGAGATCCCCGCCTCCTCGCCGGACCTGGTGATGGTGGACCTCTCTCTCGGCAGGGAGAGCGGACTCGTCCTCCTGCGCGAGCTGGCCCGAACCGCGCGCGGTGTGCCCCTCCTGGTCTACTCCATGCACGAGGACGCCTTCCACATCGGGCAGGCCCTCGCCGCCGGGGCCTCGGGCTACGCGACCAAGCGGGAGATCTCGGTGGTGCTCACCCAGGCCATCCGGGAACTCCTGGCCGGACGGCGATACGTGAGCCCGCGCGCCCGGGATGCCTTGAGCGCCGTCCCCCCGGGGCAGGAGAGGCCCGAGCCCATGAGCCCGCGCGAGCTCCAGATCTATCAGCTCCTGGGGGAGGGCTACACCACGGCCGGCATCGCCGAGGAGCTCGGGGTGAGCCGGCGCACCGTGGATTCCTACTACGCCCGCATCCTCGACAAGCTCAACACGCGCGGCATGGAAGATCTCCGCCGCCGTGCCGCGGCGGACCGGCTGCCCGAATAGCTCTCCCTCCGGCTGTAGGTCATGCCTGTCCAAAATAGACCGCCGTGCCGGCTCGTCGAAAGGGGGCCACCCTTCCTTCCCCGCCGCGCCTCGCGGCCCATCCCAGGGCGCGAGAGTCGCGCCAGAGATCCCCGGAAGGCCGGACCCCTGGGCCCATCGGCGCCGGGACGCCGCTCTTCGCTTGCAGCGAAAAGCGAAGCCAACTGCTCAATCGCATGCTGAAATTGTTTTGGACAGCCATGGCTGTAGGGTATTTCCTCTACAGACAAGCAGGGCCAGGGGCATTACCTATTACCCGGGAGGGGAGGTGGTCCGTGGCGTCGTCGGGGGGAGCACCCATCCAGATCTTCCTGGTCACCGAGCACGCGGCTCTGAGGCAGAGCGTAGAGATGCTGCTCGCGGAGGAGGGCATGGTCATCGGACCGGGGGCGGACGATACGGCCTCGGCCCTCCGGGCGCTGCCGGCGGGGGCCGACGTGGTGATCATGGGCCTCTCCGGCGGGGGCGAGGGCGGGCTGGCGCTCCTCCGGGAGGTGGCGTCCCGGCCGGACTTTCCGCCCTGCATCGTCCTCTCGGTCAACGACGACGACGCCTCCATCCGCCGGGCTATGGCGGCCGGAGCGCGGGGGTACGTCACCAACCGGGAGGCCCCGGAGGTTCTGGCGCGCGTCATTCGCGAGGTGATGGCGGGGCGGGTCTGCGCCCCGAGGCTGAAGGTGGTTCGGGAGTGAGCGTTCACGGGAGAACGGAGGAGGAGAGACCATGAGCGAACCCAAAGAAGACAAGGAGGCCACGGAGGCCACGGCCAAAGGATGTTCGAGGCGAGAGGCATTGAGGCTCTCCGCGCTGGCCCTGGGCGGGCTGGCGCTGGGGCGCGGCGTGGTGCGGGCGGACCAGCAATGCACCGGCGCGGCGTGCCCGGAGCCCACGAAGTGCTACCCGGACAAGATCGATGACACGCAGACGTACTCCTACTTCAACAACCTGCCCAACAAGTACTATCCGAACGATCCGACGGACCCCAACATCGCGCTCCAGGACGGGGAGATGCGCATCACGTTTCTGGGGTCCATGGTGCCGCCCGTGCGCCGCGCCCAGGCGGAGATGAGCATCTTCGTGGAGGTGGGGCCGTGGGTGTACGACCCCAAACACATGGACCCACCGGACCCCACGTACGGGCACGCGGCGGACAGCTTCGTCTTCGACTGCGGGTCCGGCGTCTGCGGGAACTACGGCGCCATGAACATCCAGTACTCCCGCATGAACAAGATCTTCCTGACGCACCTGCACGCCGACCACATGAGCGACCTGACGCACATCTACTGCTTCGGCCCCGGCGGGGGGCGCTACTCTCCCCTCTACGTCTGGGGCCCCAGTCCCTCCGGCGTGAAGAACCCCAAGGCCCCGCCCAAGACCTACGACGACGGAACGAAGGCCATGTGCCAGCACCTTCGGGAAGCCCTGCGCTGGTGCACCGAGAGCTTCGCCTTCCAGGCCTCGGCCTACGAGGGGTACCCCAAGCCCAGCAAGAAGAGCTGGGGGTTGCCCTGTGAGCCCGTTCCAGTGGGAGACGATCCCGCCGACGACGGCTACGCCCTCGTCCCCATAGAGCTGAACTGGAAGAAGTACGGCAAGAAGGAGGGGGACAACGTCGCCTACGACAACCCCGACACCGGCGTGAAGATCACCCACTTCCCGGTCATCCACTGCCGCAAGGGCTCCATCGGGTACAAGCTCGAATACAAGGGTCTCTCCATGATCTTCACGGGCGACACCAAGCCCGAGGTCATGAGCGTCAACAGCGCCATCAACGGGGGCAACGGCGTGGACGTCTTCATCCACGAGATGGGCCTTCCGCCCGAGCTCTGGGCCATGAAGAACCTGCACCTCGACCAACCCGCCAGCGGCCCGCAGTGGGATGCCACCGTGAACGAGATGACGACCGTCATCAACAGCTCCCACTCCCCCTTCGGGGCATTCGGCTACCTCATCAGCCAGGTCAACCCCAAGCCCCGGCTCACGGTGGCCACCCACTTCCAGTCGGCCGACGACACGGTCGCCTGCGCCAAGAACAGCATCCTGTACCATTGGCCGGACATGCAGTGGGGCCAGAACTTCATCGTCTCCTTCGACCTCATGGTGCTCAAGGTGACCCAGGCGGCCATCACCCAATTCCAGGCCAACGTGCCGGCCTTCGGCTTCTCGCCGCTGATCTCCGTGCCCGCCAACCTCAAGGCGCCGAAGTACTGGACGTGGGGCGTGGACAGCAACGGCAACAAGGTCAAGGTCGGGGATCCCTACGCCCAGATCGACCGCTCGACGCAGATCCCGGAGTGCGACCCCGTCACCCACGACTGCAACTACCGGGACGACGGGTACTGAAGCCGGCCAGGCCGGAAAAGGGCGGCGACGAAGAGAGGCGGGCCCGCGAGCCCGCCTTTTCTCTGTTTCATCCTTGCGCCTGCGCAGCTTCCCGTCCGAGCCCGGGCGAGCCTACGCCTTGAGCGGCGGCTTCCTCAGGTGCCACGTCGTGGCCTCCTGGTAGGCGCGGGCCAGGGCCAGCAGTTCGCCCTCGCCGTAGAGCTTCCCGATGAAGCTGATGCTCGTGGGGGTGCCGCTCGCGCGGAAGCCGTCGGGCACGACCACGCACGGGTGGCCCGTGAGGTTGGTGATGGTGAGGTCCTGGCCGCCGAAGCTGGGGCAGAGGTAGGCGTCCACCGTCCCCATCAGCTTCGCCATGGCCTCCATCAGCACGGTCCGCGCGCGGTTGGCCTGGATGTACTCCACCGCAGGAATGAGCTGGGCCTGCCGGAAGATGTTGGGCCAGTCGTCGGGGCCCTGGGCCGTCAGCAGGGCGTCGCGGCCCGAGCGGGTGAGGTGGTCGAAGGCCGCCGCCGCCTCGCAGGAGAGGAGCAGCGCCATGGAGTCGGCGGGCAGGTCGGGCAGCTCCACGGGGACCAGCTCCACCCCCTGGCCCCGCAGCACATCGAGCACGGCTCGGTCGAACACCGGCCACTCCTTGTCCTCCTCCTTCTTCTCGGCGTCCGGGTCCTCCTCGGTCTTCTCCGCGAAGAGGCTCTTGACGTAGCCCACTCTGAGCGTGCGCACGTCCAGGCCGGGGTCCCAGCGGAAGGGGGCCGCGACGACCGTCCCGTCCTGCCCGTCGGGGCCCTGGATGGCCGCGAAGACGGCGGCGCAGTCCTCCACGCTCCGGGCGATGGGCCCCGCCTTGTCCATGCTCCAGGAGAGGGCCATGGCCCCCGTGCGCGGCACGCGGCCGAAGGTGGGCCTCAGCCCCGTACAGCCGCAGCGGTTGGAGGGCGAGACGATGGAGCCCAGGGTCTCGGTCCCGATGGCGAAGCCCACGAGCCCGGCCGCCGTCGCCGCCGCCGAGCCCGCCGAGGAGCCGCTGGAGCCCTCCTCAGGGTCCCACGGGTTGCGCGTCTTGCCGCCGAACCAGACGTCCCCCATGGCCAGGGCTCCGCAGGAGAGCTTGGCCACCAGCACGGCCCCGGCGGCGTCCAGGCGCTGCACCACCGCGGCGTCCTCGTCGATCACCTGGTCCTTGTACGGGCCGGCGCCCCAGGTGGTCCTGTATCCCTTCACCGCGAAGAGGTCCTTCACCCCCCACGGCACGCCGTGCAGCGGCCCGCGGCTGTGCCCCGCGGCGATCTCCTCGTCGGCCTTGGCGGCCTGGGCCAGCGCCCGCTCCTCCGTGAAGGTGATGACGCAGTGGAGGATCGGGTCGTAGCGCTTGAGCCGCGCGAGGTACATCTTCGTGAGCGCCGTGGAGGTGACCTTGCGCTCCCCGATCAACAGGCCGAGCGCCGTGGCGGGCAGGAAGGCCAGGGCCTCCAGGTCGTCGCCCACGGCCGGCACCGTCTGCGGGCCGAGCGCGAAGGCGTCCGCGCCCTCCGGCGGCCGGGCCCCCGGCAGCAGCGGCACGAAGCGCAGGGCCGGCGGCACGCTGTTGGGAAGGGGGACCGCGCGGATCTTGGCGAAGTCCTCCTCCAGGCTGTTGAGCCCCTTGACCATCATCTCGCGCTGCGGGTCCGTGAAGGTCAGCCCCGCCACCTGCTCCGCCTGGGCGATGACCTCCTTGGTGACGTTGCCCTTCTCCTTGGCCAGCGCCCAGAGGGCATCCGGAAACACCGTGGCCGCCAGGCCGAAGCTTGACAGTCTGCTCATGAAGGCGCGCCGATCGAGGCCCGTGGCCCCTCCGGCACCTTCCGCCGCTCTCGTCTCGGGCATCGTTCACCTCCCATCGGTGCACGGGCACCTGCATCGTATATGGACGAGGATCGCATGGAGCGGAGAGGTTAGGAAGGGAGGCAGGGCGGGGTTCCTTGAAAAACGGCCCGAGCGGTCACTATACTCTCGACAGAAGCGGGCTGGCCTGCCGCAAGGCGTTGCACCGGGCACGGCGTCTGAAGCCGTTCAGCCGCGGAGGAGGGCGGGAGGCCCCCAGATCCTATTTCAGTTTCAAGCGAAGTTCGGGCTTCGAGGAGGTCGATTCAGGGCGGGGTGGCCCTGTTGTCCCCGCCCAGGAAAAGGGGAGCGGCTCGATGGTGCGGAGGGGGAGGTGGAACCTCTCGGAGTTGGTCGCGGCGGCCCTCATCCTCTGCGCGGGGGCGGCATCCGCCAGGGCCGACGTGCCAAGCGAGGAAACCTCCGTCCTCCGGCTCTTCTACGAGAAGCAGGAGCTGGTGACCACGGCGAGCCGCATACCCGAGGACGCCCGGACCGCGCCGGCCATCGTGACCGTCTTCACCGCCCAGGACATCGAAAACATGGGGGCGAGGACCCTCTCCGACCTCCTGCGCACCGTCGTCTCCGTCTACGTCACCACCCAGACCAACTCCCGCGAATCCGTGTGGATCCGGGGGATCCGCAACCGTTACAACGACAAGGTCCTCCTGCTCATCGACGGCCTCCCCCAGAGGGATCTGGTGTACGAGAACGCGGCCATCGACGAGTACCTGCCGCTCACCAACGTGGAGCGGGTGGAGGTGATCCTCGGCCCCGGCTCCGCCCTGTACGGCACCAACGCCTACGCGGGCGTCATCAACGTCATCACCAAGGGGCCGCCGAAGAAGGCCTGGGGGCAGGTGGACGCGGGAGGGGGCGACTACGGCACCAGCCAGGTCAACCTCCAGGGGGGCATCACCCACGGCGAGGTGGGGCTATACGGCTTCGGCCACTGGTTCCAGACGAACGGAGACGGGCTGACCTTCAACACCTACCAGCAACCCCAGACGCTCCGGCAGAACCCCCAGCAGAACACCTCGGGAGGCCTCACCCTGACCCTGCCGGACTTCACCTTTAGGGTGGAGCGCATCCAGTACTACCACACCTACTACACGGACTGGGACGTGCCCACGTGGCGCTGGAAGGACGAAGGGTACTTCTACAACGACACCTACCTGAGCAGCCAGTTCAGGCACTCCGTGGGAACGAGCGGCAGCCTCACGGCCACCCTCTACTACCAGGACTACGACCTGCGCAACTACTGGCGGGACTTCCTGCCCGGCAAGCAGGGGCCCGGTTCGACGCCGGCCGACGTGCACTACGAGATCTTCGTCACCAAGCAGGGCTACCGCCTGGGGGGCGAGGTCCAGTACACCGCCCGGCTGACGAGCCGGCACGAGCTCGTGGCGGGCCTGACCCTCGAGCGCGAGACGCTCAACCACGTGCAGGACCAGTGGCACGACCTTCTCAACGGGGACCTCCTCCGCCTCTACTACATCAACCCCGTGACCCTGGACACCTGGGCGGCCTACGCGCAGGACACCTGGACGCCCTCCAGTACGCTGACGATCACCACCGGCGTCCGCGGCGACCATTACCAGACCTTCGGCTGGAAGATCAGCCCCCGCTTCGCTCTGGTCTATCATCCGGGCCCCAAGCTCGTGCTCAAGCTGCTGTACGGAGAGGCCTTCCGCGCCCCGAGCGCCCGCGAGTTCTACACGGTGGACTACACCGGCTCGTTCCCCCCCGGCAATCCCCAACTGAAGCCCGAGTCCATCCGGACCTACCAGGGGCAGGCCGCCTACACCTTCTCCCCCTACGTACACGCCGACGTGACGCTCTACTACGAACACACCTACAACGCCATCTTCTCCCAGAACGACCAGCCCTACGTCAACCACGGCGAGAGCGACATCCGCGGCCTGGAGACTCAGGTGAGGCTCAACTGGCCCAACCACGTGGCCGCCTACGCCAACTACTCCTTCACGAGTTCCGGGCTCTACGACGTGCCCCGGCACATGGCGAAGGCGGGGCTGAACGTCCCGTGGGGCGGCCGCTTCAACTGGAACATCAGCGGCTACTACCTCTCCAGCCGGCTGCGCGACCCGACCGACCTCTACGCCTACGCTCCGGGAAGGGCGCCCTACCACCGCCCCGACGTGCCGGGCTACTTCATCCTCAACACGACCCTGCGCGTGATGAAGCTCTGGCGCGGCATCGAAGTGAACGGCTCCGTCTACAACCTACTGAACCGGACGACCTTCGACCCCACCTACGAACCGACCACCTACAACGACCTCCAGAATCCTGGCCGGACCTTCCTCATCCGCCTCGTGTACCGCTTCTAGGAGACGCCATGAGGGGAAGCCCGTCCAGGAAGGGGAAGGCGCGGCGAGGGACTTTTCGGACGCCCCCCGCGGCTGGGAATGGACCTCCCCGGCGCCGGAGCCTGGCCTGGCCGGCCGGGCTCATCGGCCTGCTCATCGCCGCCCTGCTCCCGGCGGCCCCGTCCAGGCAGGGCGAGCCTGCACCGAGGGTGGTGGTGCTCTCCAGCATGAGCATTCATCCCTTCGAGCGCCTCGTGCACGGCATCACGGAGCAGCTCGACGGGGAGAGCTCCTCGGTGTTCTATCTCGATCGCGAGCCCTCGGCGCCCTCGCGCATCGCCGCGCTGGCTCCCTCGGCCATCCTGACCGTGGGCCAGGAGGCCCTGCAGGCCGCCCTGCCGCAGCGGGACGGCGTGCCCCTCGTCTTCACCATGGTGCTCTTCCCCCAGCAAATCCTCGGCCAGCCTCAGCCGCGGATCTCCGGAGTCGGGATGATTCCCTCGCCCAGGAGCCAACTGCTCATCCTGCAGAGGGGCTTCGCCCGCAAGAAGGTGCTCCTCTTCTACAACCCGCCGGTGACGGGATTTCTAGCGGACTACTTCCAGCGCGAGGCGCCGCCCGGAATCACGGTGGAGGCTGTGCCCGTGGACTCCGACGCCGGCCTCGTGAAGTGGCTTCAATCCGGCCTGCGAGGG
This sequence comes from Acidobacteriota bacterium, assembly GCA_021778515.1. Taxonomy (GTDB): domain Bacteria; phylum Acidobacteriota; class UBA4820; order UBA4820; family DSQY01; genus DTPS01. The sequence goes on along the minus strand of JAJYCJ010000068.1, from coordinate 8,399 downwards.
GCGGACGCGGTGCTGCTCGTGCCGGACCCGACGCTCCTTACGGAGCAGGGGCTCCATGCCCTCATCACGGCGTGTTACGGCAGCGTCGTGCCGCTGGTGGGTTTCTCTCCCATGTACATGGACATGGGGGCCGCCGTCACGCTCTCCGTCCCCGAGGAGGTAACCGCCCGGACCGCCGTGGCCCTGGCCTCATCCGCGGAGGCCGACGGCGACGTGTTGGGCGGAGTGACCTATCCCAGCTCGTGCCGGGTCCAGGTGAGCCGAAGGGCCATGCGGCGGTTTGCCCTTTCGGTGGACGAGGCGGGCATGGTTCCATACGGCCGCCTCGAGTGGGAGAAGTGACATGACGGGCTCCTACTTCCGCTCCATGCTGTTTCGGCTCCTCCTCCTGGCGGGAGTTCCCGCGCTGGTCTTCCCGGCCTTCTTCATCATCAATGAGTACAGGGCCGGGAAGCGGCACCTGGCCGAGATGTGCCTCCAGATCCAGGAGAACATCGCGGCGACCAGTAAGGAGGGCTTCCTCACGGAGCAGGTGGATCACTACCTCGTGCCGCTGGCCCAGTCGGCGCTCCTCAACCCGGACATCCAGGCGGTGGCCTTCCGAAGGCCCGACGGCACGCTCCTCCTGTGGCGCTCCAAGGGCGAAGGCAAGGCCGACCTGGAACTCCAGGCCTTCGACCCCCGCGGCTCCGCGCCCAGGCGGGGCACCGTGGTGGTGGGCGGGCAGCGGTACTTTTACGCCTACGGCCCCTCCAGGGGCTGGCGGATGAAGGGGGCCGAGCAGATGTTCGGCCTGGAGCAGGCTCGCACGGAAACGACCCTCGGCACGGTGCTGGTGATCGCCTCGCCCTCCGGGCTCGTGGCCCGCGTGCGGCTCCGGCTCATCCAGAGCCTGGCGGCGCTCTGCCTGATCCTCATGGTGGCTTCGCTGGCCGCCTATCTGATCGCGACGCGCGTGACGCGGCCGGTGGAGGAGCTGATCGCCGGCTTCCGAGAGATCGAGCGGGGCCACTTCACGCCCGCCCTGACGCGGCCCAAGCAGCGCGAGCTGCTCTTGCTGGTACAGCAGTTCGGCGAAACGGCCACCCGGATCCGGGACCTCATCCAGGAAAAGGATTCCTACGCGGTCCAGCTCATGGCCACCGCGCAGGAGCTCGAAGACCTCAACGAGAGCCTGGAGGAGAAGATCGCCGAGCGCACCCAGGCCCTGACCAACGCCAACGAGATGCTGGAGCTGAGCAACCGGAAGATCCAGGAGGCGGACCGGCTCAAGTCGGAGTTCCTCGCCAACATGAGCCACGAGCTGCGGACGCCGCTCAACGCCGTCATCGGCTTCTCGGAGCTGCTGCTGGAGAAGATTCCGGGGCCGGTCACGCCGCCGCAGGAGCAGTGCCTCGCCGACATCCTCAACGCGGGCCAGCACCTGCTGCAGCTCATCAACGAGATCCTCGACCTCTCCAAGGTGGAGGCCGGCAAGATGCCCCTCAGCTATTCGACCCAGAGGGTGGCCGACCTCGTGGCCGAGGTGGGGATGATGTTCAAGCCGATCCTGGACAAGAAGAGGCACGAGCTGATCGTCTCCACCGAAGACCCCGACAGGAGCATCTACACCGATCAGCACAAGCTCAAGCAGATCCTGATCAACCTCCTGAGCAACGCCCACAAGTTCTCTCCCGAAGGCTCCCCCATCCGGCTCTCGGTGACCCACGGGCCCGGCTGGCACGCCATCACGGTGCGCGACGAGGGCCCGGGCATCGCGAAGGAGCACCAGGGGACGGTCTTCGAGGCCTTCCGGCAACTGGATGGCACCATGTCCCGCACCCAGGAGGGAACGGGGCTGGGCCTCACGCTCTGCAAGCGATTTGCCGAGCTGCTGGGCGGCGGCATTATATTGAAGAGCGAGCCGGGGCACGGCGCCTCGTTCACCCTGCTCCTCCCGGTGGAGCCCTCCAGGGCGCTCGATGCGAGGCAGATCATGGCGGTGTTCGATGGCGAAGGTGCTTGTGGTTGAGGACAACACGGCCAACCAGCGGCTCATGCGGATGATCTTGGAAGCGCTGGGCCACGAGGTGGCGTGCGCCCTCACGGGCGAGGAGGGCTGGGCGCGGGTCCAGGGGGAGCCCTTCGTCCTGGTCCTTTTGGACATGCACCTGCCGGGGCTGGATGGCTTCACCCTCTGCCGGCGGATCAAGGCCCTCCACGGGAGGGCCGTGAAGGTGCTGGCGGTGACAGCCCTCGCCATGGAGGGAGACCGCCAGAGGGTGCTGGAGTGCGGCTGCGACGATTACCTCAGCAAGCCCGTCTCCGTGACGGAGCTGCGGGCGAGGGTCGATAGTCTCCTGGGGACCACCTGACGGAGAGGGCCATGGAGCAGAACAGCCGGATACTTGTCATCGACGACGACCAGAGCGTGTGCCGGCTGGTGCGCGCCCACCTCGGCGCCAACGGCTACGAGGTGGAGGTGGCGCAGGACGGGGAGGCGGGGCTGGCAAAGGCGCGGGAGCTCCGCCCCAAGGTGGTCATCCTGGACCTCCTGTTGCCCGGCATGGACGGCTTCCAGGTCTGCCGGGCCATTCGGGAGGACCCCTCCCTGTCCGGCACCCGCATCCTCATGCTGACCGCCATCTACCTGAGCGAGGACGACAAGGTCAAGGGTTTCCGCGTGGGGGCCGACGAGTACATAGTCAAGCCCGACGTCATTCTCTCCAAGCCGATTCACCTCAAGGAGCTCAAGGAGGCGGTGGACGCCTCGGTGGGCGACGAGTCCCCCCCGGAAGCCCACGGGGCCCAGCTGGACAAGGTGTTGGTGGTGGACGATGACGAGCGGAACCTGCGGCTCATGCAGATGCGCCTCCTGAGCGAGGGCTTCGAGGCGCGGGTCGTCTCCTCCGGCGAACAGGCCCTGGAGGAGGTCGGCCCCTTCCAGCCCCACCTCCTGCTGCTGGACGTCAACATGAAGGCCATGAGCGGCGTCGACGTCCTGAGGGAGGTGCGAAGCCGCGGCATGGACCTCCCCGTGGTCATGATGACCGCGTACGGCAGCGAGGCCCTGGCGGTGGAGGCCTTCGAGCTGGGGGCCGACGACTACCTGATCAAGCCCTTCGACACCGCCACCGCGGCGCGCAGGCTCCGGCAGATCATCGAGGCCTACCGGCTCAAGCGGAGCCGGGACCAGCTCATGGAGCGCCTGAAGAAGATCTCCTGCGACCTCGTGAACAGGGTCAACTACCTCGAGCTCCAGAACCAGCGCTTGGAACAGGCCTACGCCGTCGTCCGCGGGATGTCCGAATTCAACCAGCGCTTCATCAAGTCCCTCAGCCAGGAGCTGCGCGCGCCCCTCGCCATGATCCTCAGCTTCGCCAGCGCGCTCCGGGAGATCCCGCGCGAGAAGCGGGACCCCGAAGGCGAGCGGGAGAGCCTCGCGGCCATCTTCCGGACGGCCTTCCGGCTGGAGATCAACCTCTCCAACCTCATCTACCTCTCGCGCCTCCAGGCCGATGCCCTGCCGGTCTTTCCCGGCACCATCACCGTGAGCTCCCTCCTCGAAGAGGTGCTCGACCTCGCCCGCCGGGCCCTCGTCCGCGAGGACGTGCGGATCGCCTGGTATCCCGAGAAGGAGGAGCGGCTCGCCGTGGGCGACCCGTCGCTCTTCAAGGACATCGCGACCAACCTCCTGGATTCCTGCATCCAGCGCATGGAGGGGCCGGGCGTCATCACCGTGGAGCTGCTCTCCGAAGCCCCGAGGGAGAGCGGGACCGCCGGCACCTCCCTCCGCATCCGCGACGACGGCAACAGCTTCCGGGAGGAGGATCTGGCGGGCGCCGCCGTGGTGGACCTCAGCCCCGAGTCGCTGAGGCAGGGGGCCGAGAACGTGCGCCTGAACCTTTGCCGCCACCTCGCCTCCCTGCTCGGCTGGAAGCTGGAGATCTCCAACCGGCCCACGGGCGGCGGAGAGGCCCTCCTTCGCATGGGGGGGTAGACCATGGCCGAGAAGCCACGCATCCTCACCTTCCTGGCCAGCGGAGAGGCCCGCCTCCTGGTCGGCATGCTGCTGTCGGCCCACTACACCGTCTCGCACGCCGGCGCCAACAGCAGCCTCCTGGAGACGGTCAGGGCCCACGCGCCCGAGATGATCCTCGTGGACATGGAGCTTCCCGGGACCTCGGGGCTGGAGGTGGTCTGCCGCATCCGCAGAGACCCCTTATACCGGGACCTCATCATCGTGGGGCTCGGCGCTCTGGAGGCGGGCGGCATGGACAAGGTGGCGCTGGTGGCCGGCTGCACGGGCTTTCTCGCCTACCCCTTGCAGCCGGAGCCCTTCCTGAACCGCATCCGCGGCTTCTTCCAGGGTGAGAGGCAGGAGCTGGAGCTCAAGGAGCACCTCCAGTACTACCGCCTCTTCTCGGAGATCCTCATCGAGAAGCTGGAGACGCGCCTGGATGCCTTGGAGCGCAAGACCCAGGTCCTCGAAAAGGAGCGCGAGCGCCAGGACAACCTCACGCTCCAGATCCTCTCCTCGCTCGTCAACCTCATCGAGGCGAAGGACCCCTACCTCAGGGGCCACTCCGCCCGGGTCACTCGCTACGCCCTGGCCCTCGGGCGCCGCATCGGCCTGCACCAGGAGGACCAGGACACGCTGCGGCGGGCCGCCCTGCTCCACGACATCGGCAAGATCTCCATCGACCTGCGGGAGATCAACAAGCCCGGCCCCCTCAGCGAGGAGGAGTGGGCCATCATCCGGCAGCACCCCGACACCGGGCACAAGATCCTCTCGCCCATCCATTTCCTGCAGGACGAGGCGCTGGTCACGCTCTACCACCACACCCGCCACGAGGCCTACGGCGGCCATCCCGAGATTCCCCCCCGGCTGCGCACCCTCACGCGCATCCTGACGATCGTGGACAGCTACGACGCAATGACCACCCGGCGCCCCTACAACAACCCCCTGAGCCAGGCCGAGGCGGTCGCGGAGCTGCGCCGCTGCGCCGGCACCCAGTTCGACCCCAAGCTCGTGGAGCCCTTCGTGGAGGCCCTGGAGGAGCTGGAGCCCCTGGAGGGACGCGAGGAAGAGGGAAGACGGGAGTAGGCGAGAGGCGAGAGGCGAGAGGCGATGAAGCGAGATGCCATGGAGCGAGGGGCAGACGGGCGACTGGCCCCAACCCTGCTCACTTCCCCGTCATGAAGTGGCAAGCCCGCGGCGGGCTTCTGACAGAGCCTGCCCCGTGGCATCCTTGCGGAGTCCCCTGACACGGGGGGAATCCTGTTTGTACATCACCGGACCTCCGATGTCTCAGGAATGACGCCTCTATAGCGGAGACGGTCGGCGGTCGGCGGTCCGTGGTCGGCGGTCCGTGGTTCGCCCTTCTCTGCTGACCCTTCGTCGTATCTCTGTGCCTCTGTGGTTAGTCCCTCTTCTTCCGCTCTCAGTGTCGTGGTGCCTTGGTGGTGAATCTCCTATTCCCCTTCGAGGGCTCCCAGGGCGAGGGCGGCCCAGTCCCAGTCGGCGCGTCCTCTGGCGACGGCATCCTCCAGGCGCCCCCGCACGAGTTCGCCCAAGGGCATGGAGGCCCCCGCGGTGCGGGCCGTCTCCAGGGCCAGCTTCAGGTCCTTGAGCCCCAGCGCCAGGCGGAAGCCCGCCGGCTGGAAGCGCTGCTCCGCGATGGCGCGGCCGTAGTTCTGGTAGACCGGGCAGGCGAAGAGCGTCCTGCCCAGCATCTCGGCCACGGCCCCCTTGTCCACGCCGCTGCGCTCCGCCATGGCGAAGGCCTCGGCCATGGACTCGATGGCGGCCGCCAGGAGGAAGTTGCCCGCGAGCTTGGCCACGTTCGCCGCGCCCGCGTCCTCCCCGAAGTCGAAGGAGCCCTGCCCCATGGCCTCCAGGAGCGGCTGCACGCGCACCTTGGCCTCGGCCGGGCCCGACAGGCAGATCCAGAGCTTGGCCGCGGCCGCCGCGTCGGGGCGCCCGAACACGGGCCCCGCCACGTACGCCGCGCCCGCCTTCGCGTACAGCGGGGCCAGGCGCCGCGCCGTCTGCGGCGAGACGGTGCTCATGGAGAGGTGCACGCCGCCGGAGCCCAGCCGCTCTGGCATCCCAGAACCCTCGCCCGCCACAGCCTCCAGCGCCGCGTCGTCGGCGAGCATCGTGACGAGCAGGCCGCCCGGCCGCACCGCCTCCGTCGGCAGCGTCACGCGCCTGGCCCCCTGCGCCGCCAGCGCCTGGGCCTTCGAGGCCGTCCGGTTGAAGACGCGCACCTCGAAGCCCGCCTTCAGGAGGTTGCCCGCCATGGCCCCGCCCATGGCCCCCAGCCCGATGAACCCGATCGTCTCAGACATGGCATGCTCCTATGCATCGCGCAGCGTCATGGTACTACCGGAGGCGGCGGTGCGGGAGGCGATGAAGCGAGAAGCGATTAAGCGAAACGCGATTAAGCAAGAGGCAATTAAGCGAAACGCAATTAAGCTAGGCGCGAGGGGCGAAAGGCGACCGGGTGGAACACGGCCGCCCTCCCTCCTCAATCGCTTCATCGCTTAATCGCTCAATTGCTCAATTGCTCAATCGCCATTAAGCGAGACGCAATGAAGCTAGGCGCAAAGCATCCTACGCGCGTCATCCTGAGGAACCCTTCGAAGGGCCGCTGGCTCAGGATCCAGGTGGAAGAAGAGGGGCACACCACAGAGGCACAGAGGCACGGAGCAAGAGCGAATGGCCAATGGAAAGGACTTCTGACGGCCGGCCGCGGGTCGGTGGCAAGCCTCGAAGCGGCGGGCGGGGGCGCCCGCCCCACCGGGGACCGCGTCATCCTGAGGAACCCTTCGAAGGGATGCACGGGAAGGATCTCAAGGGCGGGCGATGCCTGGACGGCGTATAAGATCCTTCGGGGGGTGGCCGTTGCGGGCGGCCCTCAGGATGACGGGAACGGGGGCCGGCGCTTCTGCGAAGGCCTTCATGCACCCTCATCACCCCATCTCCTCATCCCCTCATCTCGCCCCCGAAGGCCTCCATACACCCTCATCCCCTCATCACCTCACCCCCCCCTCCCCCGCGTGGTACCATGACCCCTCGATCGGCGGGCGGCCCGTGTCGGCTGGGCTACGGCCCGCGGGAGGCTTCCCATGAAAGGGCATGCGATGAACGGCAGTGGGGGACGATGCGGGCTGAGCGGCTGGACCGGCCGGCTCCTGGCGCTGGCCCTGATGCTGGTGGCGGCTTCGGCCGCGGCGCGCGGGGCGCAGCCCGCCAAACCGGCGGAGGGCATCGACCTCGTGCTGGCGGCGAAGTATTTCCAGGAGGCCAAGGCCCTCTCGGACGCCGACGGCGGCCGCATGTGGGGCACGCCCCTCTACGGCTCCATGCTCTTCGTGGACGAGGCCACGCGCCAGGTGGTGGCCAACCGCCCCGACTACAAGAACCTCCTCAAGGCCGAGGGCAGCGTCTTCGTGGGCACCCTGCCCGCGGAGGAGAACATCGCCAATACTGCCATGCGCTGGGCCGGCGTGGACTGGACCATGGTGCGCTGGCCCCTGCCGCAGAACCGCTTGCAGCGCGACGTGCTCCTCATGCACGAGTCCTTTCACCGCATCCAGGAGAAGCTCGGCCTGAGCGGGCCGGACACGGCCTGCGACGCCCTCGACACCCGCGATGGGCGCCTCTGGCTCCAGCTCGAATGGCGCGCCCTCCAGGCCGCCCTCGTGGGCCCCAAGCAGACGCGCCGCCGCGCCGTGGAGGACGCCCTGCTCTTCCGCGCCTACCGCCGCTCCCTCTTCCCGGGCGAGGCCGCCAAAGAGCAGGCCCTCGAAATGCACGAGGGCATCCCCGAGTACGTCGGCATCGCGCTCAGTGCCCGCAACCGCGCCGAGGCGGAGGCCTACGCCGCCGCCGGCCTCCAGGGCGCCCCCTCCTACCCCAGCTTCATCCGCAGCTTCGCCTACGTCACCGGCCCCGCCTACGGGCTCCTCCTCGACGAGGCCAAGCCCGGCTGGCAGCGCGCCCTCAAGCCCAAGGACGACCTCTCGGACCTCCTCGCCCAGGCCGAGAAGATCACCCTCCCCGCCGACCTCAAGGCCGCCGCCGAGGCCCGCGCCAAGGCCTACGGCGGGGCCCAGCTCGCGGCCGAGGAGGACAAGCGCGCCAAACAGAAGATCCAGGAGGTGAAGGACCTGCACGCGCGCTTCGTGGAGGGCCCCGTCCTCACCCTGCCGCCCGCCTCCTACTTCACCTACTCCTTCGACCCCACCAACCCCGTCCCGCTGGAGGGGCTCGGCACCGTCTACCCCTACCTGCGCGTCTCCGCCGCCTGGGGCATCCTCGAAGCCAAGCACGGCGCCCTGCTCCTCCAGAAGGAGGGCTTTGTCAACGGCGTGCGCGTCCCCGCCCCGAAGGATGTCAAAGCCCGCCCCCT
>JAJYCJ010000067.1:12278-18411 GCA_021778515.1 Acidobacteriota bacterium | reverse complement strand
TGGGGCGGGCGCCGATGGCGCAACCTCCCGGCAGCGAGACCCGCGCCCGGCCGTAGCGCGCCACCATGGGCCCCAGCACCAGCACGCTCGCCCGCATCTTGCGTACGAGGTCGTAGGGCGCTTCGAGATCCCCGCCGCCGTTCGCCACCCGCACGCGGAGCGGGCCGCCCGGCCGCCCCTCCACCTCGGCACCCAGGTGCTCCAGCATGGTGAGCATGGAGACGATGTCCCCGAGGGCTGCCGAATCGACGAATTCTATGGTCTCCCTCGTGAGCAGGGCCGCCGCCAGGCACGGCAGAAGCGCGTTCTTCGCCGGGCGAACCGCCGCGCGGCCCCTGAGGGGTGTCCCGCCTTCGATGATGAACCGGTCCATGGTGCCTCCTCCGGAGGCCCCAGTATACGCCGCGAGGCGGGCGGAAGCCGCCTCCCTGCGCACCTCCGACGACGCTCCGGGTGTTACCCCCCGGTGACGCCTCTGTTTCCAGGAAGGGTCAGGACCTTGGGTGCTCTGAGGCCAAACGTTGCCCCACCCAAGCTTTTACAAATCAGAAGACTGGCACAAGGCTTGCCATATTATGGTATGGTTAGGGTGAAGGCATGCAACGGAATCGTCTGGAGGATTGGCAATGAAATTCGCAGGCAAGAAGCGGGGCCGCACCCCCGCGGGCTGGGTGGGGGGCCTCATCGTCATCACCGCCCTCTGTTGCATCACCGTCGGCTGGGCTGCGGGCGCCGCTGCTCCTGCGGGGCCATCGGCCGCGCTGAGAATGAGCGAGGGCAATGCCCACCAAGGTCCCCGTTGGATTGCCGATCTCCAGGCATCCCCGGCCGAAAGCGGCCAGGTTGTCACGGTCGGGTGCCCGCCATCGCTGGCCGGCCTGCCCCTGCCACCCATGCGGGTCACCTTGGAGGGCTGCCCCGATAGCGCCCGGATCGAGGTTTCCCCCCGCCCGGGAACCCCGTTCATTCCCGTCTATCTGCGTCGCGGATCGGGCCGGCTCCCCATTGGAGTGGCAACCACCGCGGACCTCCAGCGCATTTCGTTCCGAGTGCAAGGCGCCTCTGCCGGCGCCCGTTTGCTGCTCGGGCCAGACCAACCGCTCGTCCTGGCTTCGGCCGCCTCGGCCGACGGACAATTTTCATTCAGCCTCACCAATTGGAGCAAAGCGGGCGACGCGATGATTTCGGCCCGAGACAGTCAGGGTCAGGAGGTTCCTCTGAAGTCGTCCCAGGGCCGCCTGGAGCCCGACGCCTCCGGTTGGGTCTGGCTCGGTCGCGTGGAGGCAGGGGGACGGGCCTCCTTCTGCACCGACGCCTCCCCCGTCACGGTCTACCCCATCACCGTGAAGGCCAAGGTATCAGAAGGCTCCGCCGTCTCCGAGACGTTTTTCTCTCCGGCCACACCGCAGGTTCCTGGCATCGCCGCCTCGGCGAGCCGCACCGAAACGGCCACCGTCCTTTCGGGTGTAATCAACACTTACTACCCCGTGACCGCTTCGGTCACCGCTGGAGCCACCTCTATTCCGGTGGGCACCCCTTCCGGCGCCTCCACTCCGATTTCGGCGGGCGACGTGTTAATCCTCATGCAGATGCAAAATGCGGCGGTCAACGTGCCGGCAAACCCCACCAGTTCAAATTATGGCGACGGGACAGGCATTGGCTACGGATATACCAGCAGCACGGCGGGCACCTACGAGTACCTCACGGCGACTGGGCCAGTGACCGGAGGGTCCGTTCCCGTCCAGGGGATGGGTTCCGGCGGTGGTACCCTGAATGCTTATGTGGCCGGGGCCGCCACGGCCTCCCAGGGGCAGCAGACGGCTCAGATCATCCGCGTCCCGCAATATTCGGACGCCAGCATCGGAACAGGCCTCACCTGCTTGGCCTGGAACGGTTCGGTGGGGGGCGTGCTCGCCTTCGACGCGACCAATGCCTTGGACCTGAACGGGGGGATCGTCGCCGTGGATGGCCTGGGCTTTCGCGGTGGTTCCCAGATGCAGCTCAATGGCGGATTGAACCCGACGCCAAGCCCTTACTCCTTTTACCTGACGACACCCACCAACCCTCCGACAGGCTGTTTCGCCATGAAGGGCGAGGGGATCGCAGGAACCCCGAGACTGCTCTCGGGCTCCAATACCTCCGGCAACGATGGATACCCCGGCGGCGACTTTGCGGCAGGCGGCCCCGGGAACGCGGGAGGCGGAGGGAACGACGGCTCGCCCAGCGATAACTCCCAGAATGCGGGCGGCGGCGGCGGAAGCAACGGTGGTCTCGGCGGAGTGGGCGGGGACTCCTGGAGCACCAACCTCTTCGTGGGCGGCAACCCCGGCGGCACGGTGGCTGACTCACCCAGCCTGCTCGCGATGGGCGGCGGCGGGGGAGCGGGCACGCGCAACAACATTACCGCCGGCGGCGATGCCAGCGGGGCAGCCGGAGGCGGCATCGTGATCGTCCGCGCCTTGGCCGTCACTGGTGCGGGCTCCATCACGGCCAACGGCGCCAATGCCCCCACCTCCGAGCAGGATGCGGCGGGCGGCGGCGGAGCGGGCGGAGCCATCTTGGTCAGTTCCGCCACCGGCGGCCTGGGCGGTCTCACCGCCACCGCCAACGGCGGCCAGGGAGGTGACGCGTGGCCTCTGCAAGATGGAACCAGCTACCCCGGTAACCGCCACGGTCCCGGCGGCGGAGGCGGTGGCGGAGCCATCTTTCTATCCCAGGTGCCGCTCAGCGCCACGTCCAACGGCGGCGCCAGCGGCACTACCACCACCTCGAACGATCCTTACGGCGCCGATTCGGGGCTGGCGGGCCACATCACCTTCGGCATCAACTCGGGGAGCATCCCGGGCCCAGGCCTTGGCGGAGGAACGACCTACATCACCAAGAGCTCCAGCGCCGGCACCGGCTACGCTTCGCCGGGGCAGACGCTCACCTACACGGTCATCGTGAGCAATCCGACGAGCAGCCCCTGGACTAGCGTTGCCGTTGCGGATCCGCTTCCTGCCGGAACATCGGCCGTGCCGGGCAGTACCCAGGTCAGCACGACCACGGTCGCCAGTGGTACGTACGCCGACAACTTCGCTGGGGGAAAGAGTTATACTTATAGTCATAGTTCCGGGTCGATTAATTGGAATTATCCCAACACCTCCTGGAGCGAGACCAACGATGACGGAACTCCAAAACATGGATCCATCCAAGTCGTGAGTGATTCCCTCAGTCCCACTGGCTATAGTCTTCGCCTTTCGAATACCTCTCGGAACAACAGCTTCATCGCCCGTGCGGCCGACCTTTCGATAGGTAAGACCGTCAGCGCCGCGACGATCTCCGTGAGCTATCGGCGCTATGACATGGGAACAGGAGAGTCGGTGACTCTCGACATCAGCCCGGATGGCGCGAATTGGACACCCATCAGAACCTACTCCGGGTATACTGACAACCAAGGAAACAACGTCATTGACGGCGGTTTTTCCACGGAGACCTTTGCGATCCCGGCCTCCTTCCTGACCTCCACCTTCCAACTGGAGTTCCAGGGCCCGACGCTCCAAGGGAGCATTTATTTCGATAACGTGACCCTCACGTGCTTCCAGCAGCAGACCACGACGCAAACCGGCAGCGATCCCGCGACGCTCATTTCCGGCTACCGTCTCGCACCCGGCCAGGCGCTGACCATCACCTATCAGGTCATCGTCAACAGCACCCTAGATCCTTCCATTACGGCCATCAAGAATACGGCCACCGTGACCGCCGACGGAGGCATCAACCAGCCGGCCACTGTTACTAACCCCGTGCTTCCCGCACCCACCGTATCGGGCCCCATCTTCGCGAGCAGCGCGGCCATATCAGGGACTTCGTCGGTAACCGGCGGAACGATCACGGTCTACCAGAACGGAAACGCTATCGGGAGCACCACCGTCCAACCCGACGGCACCTGGAGCCTGACGGGAGTCTCCGGTCTGGCGGGCGGAGCCAGCATCACCGCGACAGTCAGCTCGAACGGAGCCACATCGGGATCGTCGGCGGCCGTCATCGTTCAGGCTTACCCCAGCCTCCTGCGGGTGAGATGGACGACGTTGCAGACCGGCAGTACCACCGCCCTGGCGCCGCCGGACCCGGCGACGGTCTTCCCCAACGCCCCCTCGGACCCGGCGCTGGCCTCCGTGGCCCCGTACCCGCTCGCCAATTTCCAGTCGGGGACCTTCTTCCTGGATGAGTCCTACGACGCCAAGGACACGACGCCCCAGGTCGTCTTCTACCAGCTTCAGGGCGATACGACCGACATCCTGAAGGTGGCCAAGGTCGTGGACGCGAACGGCCAGCCCATCAAGGTGGTCATCACCTACGGTCCGCCCTGATCCTCTGGCCTTCGACGCAAGAACGAGGAGGGCGGGGCTTCGGCCCCGCCCTCTGGCGTTTTCAGGATGCGAGCGGCCTGGCTTCAGTCGCGTTCGAAGGCGGAAGGCGCGGATGGGGCTGCGGCCGCCTGCCCCGTCGCGGCCGGGGTGTCCACCAGGGCGTGGACGCCGTAGCCGTGGACGAGCGTGCCGCCGTTGTGCGCGGTGTTGGAGAGCACCAGCGCTCCCGCCATGTAGAGGACGAGAAAGATCAGGGTCAGCACGGCCGAGGGCACCCGGCCGAGTTCGCGCTTGAGAAGCTTGGGGCCGAAGAGGATCAGCGCGAAGGCGGCGGTGAGCACGGAGAAGACGATGCGCGTGGTCTCCGCCAGCTCCTCGTGGTGGGTGAGCACCCGGTTGATCTCCGGCGTCCTCTCGGCGAGCTGCCCCGCCGCCTCGCCGGTGGAGACGGCCACGAACACCGCCGCCGTGCCCAGGAGCATGAGGATCAGGGCGGCCATGGCGTAGGCCCGCCCCGACCTCTTCGAGACCAGGCTCAGGATGATGAACACCGGGGCCACCAGGAGCAGGCCCACGGGAAAGTGGATGATGAGCGGGTGGAGCCCGTCCCAGCTCGGAATGGGTGGAAACTCGATCATGGCGTCCCCCTTGGCAACGAACCGGTCAGGCCGTCCACCCGCCGCCCCTCCCCCGGAGCGGCGGGTCGGATCTCCTCCCAACGGCCCGCGATGCGATCAGTCCACCTGCACGTACTTGTCGACCGGATTGAAGCACGAAGGGCACTTGGCGAAATCCAGCTTGGTCGTGGTGTAGCCGCAGATGGTGCAGACGTAGTAGGTGCCCTTGCCGGCGCCCTTCATGGAGTCAAGGTTCTGGAGGGCGTTGCCGTAGAGCCTGGCGTGCTCCGCCTCGGCGGTCTTGGCGTAGTTGAAGGTCTGGATGGCGTCGCGGTTGCGCTCCTGCCGCGCCACCTTGAGGAAGTCGGGGTACATGGTGTCGCGTTCGTAGCTCTCGCCCCTGATGGCCGCTTCGAGATTTTCTCGGGTGGACTTGACCTCGGGTTTCTGGATATCGGCCGTGGGCGCTCCACCCATTTTCTTGATGACCTCGGCGTGGTTGGCGGCGTGGATCTCCTCGGCTCGGGCCGCGGCGCGGAAGAGGCTGGCCACCTGGCCGTACCCCTCTTCGTCCGCCTTCTGGGCGAAGGCGAGGTACCGGGCGTGCGCGTTGCTCTCGCCGTTGAACGCGGCTTGCAGGTTCTCCAGGGTCTTGGGCGGCGTGCTGGACGCCGGGGCGGCGGTGAGGGCCAGGGCGCCGAGCGCACCCAGCAGCAGGGCGGCGGTGAGGGTGAGGACGGGACGGGATAGGATGGTCTTCATAGGCGGTTGCCTCCTTTCAGCGGTTGGGAGGGCCGCTCGGTGCGGCCCGCCTTCTCCTCTTAGGCAACCCCCGTGCCAGGCGAACCACGGATTACAATCTCTTCATTTGCAAGCAGTTAAAGGAATGCGAGGGGAGATCAACGTCCCGGACGTTCAAGATTTTGGACCGCGATGGAACGGCTGATGTCCAAGTTTTGGAACGCATGGCCCGGCGATGGCGCCCCCGCCGGGCCGAGGCCTCTAGGGTTTCCCTCCCGCCTGAATTTTCAGCCGCTTCACCTTGTACGACAGGTCGCTTCGCGACACCCCCAGCCGGCGGGCGGCCTCGGCGTCGCGCGACACCGCGCTCCCCCTAGGGGGCCTCGGCCGGCCCCCTGGGGCGGACGCTCCGCGTCCTGGCACCCC
>JAJYCJ010000067.1:0-12178 GCA_021778515.1 Acidobacteriota bacterium | reverse complement strand
CCTTGTACGACAGGTCGCTTCGCGACACCCCCAGCCGGCGGGCGGCCTCGGCGTCGCGCGACACCGCGCTCCCCCTAGGGGGCCTCGGCCGGCCCCCTGGGGCGGACGCTCCGCGTCCTGGCACCCCCCTGCCCTCACGCGCGCGGCCCTTCGCGCGGGGGACCCTTCCCGGTCCCCCGCACCCCCCCGCCGGGCCGAGGCCTCTAGGGTTTCCCTCCCGCCTGAATTTTCAGCCGCTTCACCTTGTACGACAGGTCGCTTCGCGACACCCCCAGCCGGCGGGCGGCCTCGGCCTGGATGCCGCCGGCCTCGTGGAGGGCGCGCTCGATGAGCCCCCGCTCCATCGCCTCCAAGGCACTGCGAAGGTCCATCCCGTCGGGCACGGCGGGGAGGGCGTCCCGGGCTCCTCCGGGGGAACTCTTCGGCATCACCGAAGGAAAATCCTCGGGCCGCAGCTCGTCCTCGCCTCCGGCCAGGATGTAGGCCCGCTCGATGAGGTTCCTCAGCTCGCGCACGTTCCCCGGAAAGGAGTAGGCCGCCAACGACGCCAGCGCAGCAGGGGTCAACCGCCTGGGCGGGATCTTGAGGTCGCGGGCCACGGCAACCAGCGCGTGATCCGCGAGCAGGGGGATGTCCTGCTTCCGTTCACGGAGCGGAGGAATCTCCAGAGGCACCACGGCCAGGCGGTAGTACAGGTCCTGGCGAAAGAGTCCCTCCTCGGCGCGCCGCCGGAGATCTCGGTGCGTGGCCACCAGGATTCGGACGTCCACGGTGCGGGGCGAGGTGCTCCCCACCCTCATCACCTGCCCATCCATGAGGACCCGCAGGAGTCTGGCCTGCAGGGCCAAAGACATTTCGCCCGCCTCGTCCAGGAAGAGGGTTCCCCGGTGGGCCGCCTCGAAGAGACCCGTGCGGGTCCGGTCGGCCCCCGTGAAAGCTCCCCGCTCGTGGCCGAAAAGCTCACTCTCCAGGAGGCTCTCGGTGAAGGCCGCGCAGTTGACGGCGAGGAAGGGCTGGCTGGCCCTCGGGCTCTGGTTGTGGATGGCTCTCGCCGCCAGCTCCTTCCCCGTTCCCGTCTCGCCCGTGATGAGCACCGTCGCGCTGGTGGGGGCCACCTTGGCGATCATCTCCCGCACCCGCATCATGGCGGGACTTCGGCCGATGAGCTCCGTCTCCGTGGTCAGCCGGCGCACCTGTCCCCTGAGGCGATCGTTTTCCCGCAGCAGCTCGGCGCGCTCGCACGCCCTCCTGACCACCGCTTTCACGGGTTCAGGAAGGAAAGGTTTGGCGATGAAGTCGAAGGCGCCCGCGCGCATGGCCTCCACCGCCAGCTCCACGGTCGCGTAGGCGGTGAGGAAGACCACGGGGAGCGTGGGATCGGCCTCCCGGCTCGCGGCCAGAAGGCTCAGGCCGTCCCCGTCGCCCATCTTCATGTCGGTGAGCAGCAGGTCGTACGAGCCCGAAATCAGGGCCCGCTTGGCCTCCTCCACGCCCGAGGCCTCGGTCACGCCGTGGCCGTCCGCCTTCAGGATAACCGAGAGGACGCGGCGCATGTTGGCCTCATCGTCGGCGATCAGGATCTTGGCCATGGCAGAACCTCACCTTTCCGGGCCGGGCAGCGTCAGGACGAACCGAACCCGCCCGGGTTCGTTGGCCTTCAGTTCCAGGGAGCCACCGTGGGCCAGGGCGATGGCCCTCCCGATGGACAGCCCGAGCCCCGTGCCCTGGGACTTCGTCGTGAAGAAGGGCTCGAACACCCGGGCCGCCGCCTCCTCGGGGATGGGGCCCGCGCTGTTCTCGACCCAGAGGCTCGCCCCGCCGCCTCCGAGCGGCGCGGCCCCGAGGCAAACCTCGCCGCCCCGGGGCGTCGCGTCGAAGGCGTTGGTCACCAGGTTGAGCAGAGCCTGGTGGACCTGGAAGGGATCCATCGTCACCCGGGACTCCTCGGGCGCGTCCACGGTTAATACTAGACCCAGCTCCTGAGCCCTGGCTCTCGCCAGCCCCGCCACGTAGCCGATGGTGGTCTGAAGCGAGGCCTCCCCCTTTTCGGGCTCCTTGACCCGGGCGTAGGCGAGGAAGTCGGACACGAGCCTCTCCAGGCGGTCCGCCTCGCTCACCACGATCTCGCACATGCCCTCCTTCTCGAACCGCTCCAGTTCGCCCTTGCGGGCCAGGGCCAGAGAGCTGACGATCATGCTCACCGGATTTCGGATCTCGTGCGCTATGGCGCCGGCGAGCCGCCCCACGGCGGAGAGCTTCTCCTCCTGCACCAGCCGGTCCCGCGTCCGCTGGAGCTCATCCAGGCTCGCCCTCAGCCGCCGTTGTTCGCGGCTGAGCTGGCGGACCAGGAACCAGGCGATGACCACCACCACGAGGTAGAAGAGGGCCGTGTTGGCCGCCTCGACGTACTCGCTGGCCTCGGGCGGAGGATGCAGCCGGAAGTAGATCCAGACCTCCGCGATGGTCATCAGGCCGGCCGTACCCGCGACGGCCGACACCCCCCACGGGCCGAACCGGAAGGCCGCCGCCACGAGGGGCACCACCATCAGCACGATGTAGTGGGCGTCCTGCATGCCGCTGAGCCCGCCCAGCACGGAGAGCAAGAAGGCGAAAGCCACGTTCGCCCAGATCGAAAACCGCTCGTACACATAGATGGCGGAAGGGCTCCAGGGGTGCCTGCCTCCCTGCAGCACCAGCAGTTCCACGGTCTGCATGAGGAACCGGCCGCCCAGCACGAGAAAGAACAGGCGCGAGGGGTGGCCCAGGGCCGGCATGAGAAGCACGTGCACCAAGAGGATGCCCGCAAGGATCGCCAGGTTGAGCAAGATGAGGCCGGACTCCTGGCGCCGGAAGGCTTCGAACCGCGCTTGGCCCTCGGCTCCCACCCCGTCTGCCGGGGCCAGCCCGCTCGGTTCGGTCAGGGCCATGTCCCCTCCCCCAGAGTCCGTCCCTTCAGTCCGGCGGCTCACCCGCCCCCTTTGCGCCGGCGTCCGAGGAGGGCATGAGGCCCGGGAAGATCTCTCTCCGGTAGACCTGGAAGACCTCGAGCGAAACCGTGAAGAGCAGCGGGCCCACGATGATGCCCAGAAAGCCCATGGTGGCCAGCCCTCCGAGTACGCCCAGCAGTACCACCAGGAGGGGCACCTTGCTCTTCCCGCTGATGAAGTAGGGGCGGATGAAGTTGTCGATGGAGGAGACCACCGCCAGGCCCCAGAGGGCGAGGATGGCCGCCTTCCCCATCTCCCCCATGGCCAGCAGGTAGAGCGCTCCCGGGACCCACACGAGGGCAGTTCCCACCACCGGGATGAAGGCCGTGATCACCATGACCGCACCGAAGAAGACCGGCGAGGGAAGCCCCACGATGGCGAAACCGACGCCGCCCAGGATCCCCTGCACGATGCAGGTCAGGACGATCCCGTAGAGCACCGCCGACACCACGCGCCTCACGGCTCCCACGATGACCGCCTTGTCCTCCTGCTTCAGGGGCACCATCTCCCAGAAGGCGGTGGTCATCTTCTGCCCGTCCCGGAAGGCGAAGAAGAGCACGGCGATCATGATGAAGAACTTGAAGAGAGCGGCGATGGCCCCCAGCACAAACTTCTTGGAGGTCCCCACCAGCAGGGCCGTGACGGCCTTCATGGCGTTGAAGAGCACGGGCTTCAGATCCACGCCCTTCACGTAGGGCTCCAGCTTCGTCATCAGCTCGGCCACCTGGGGGTTGGCCAGGATCTCCTGGCGGCCGGGGATGTGACCCGACGCCTCGGCCTGTTGGAGGGCGCCCACCACCTGCGTGGCCTGGCTGGCGAAGAGGACGAGGATGACCAGGAGGGGCACCACGATGATGAGGGTCACGACGGCGGTGGCCAGGAAGGCCCCGAGGTTCTGCCGCCCCCTGCATCGCCGGCAGCACCAGGTCCGGATCGGATAGGCCCCCAGGGCGAGCACGCCGGCCCAGGCGATGGAGGAGAGGAAGGGCGACAGAAGGAACAGCATGAGGGCCACGACGCCGGCGAGAGCCGCGAAGTAGACCAGGGCCATGAACACGCCTTTGTTCACGGTTGCTCCTCCCCTTCCAATCTATGTGCCAGTATACCCGAAACTCCTCCCCCGCGAGAGCCCGCCGGGGCGCACCGGCCGGGGCGGCCGGACTCGGCCCCACCGCCGGCGGTGACCGGGTCTCGCCCGGCTCGCTCCGGCGCCGGCGATCCGCTCCCTCGCACGGAGGCCCCACCCCTCGGTGCCGCGGATCTCAGGGCTCGGCCGCCAGGCGGTACCCCACCCCGGATTCGGTCCGAAGGTACCGGGGGTTGGCCGGATCTGTCTCTATCTTTCGGCGGAGCTGCGCCATGAAGACCCGGAGGTAGTGGGCCTCGTAGCCGTAATCGGGGCCCCACACGGCATTGAGGAGCTGGCGGTGGGTGAGCACCTTGCCCGCGTGCTGGGCGAGCTCCGCGAGCAGGCCGTACTCCTTGGGCGTCAGGTGGACCTCCCGGCCGTCCACCCAGACCTGCCGGCGGTAGAGGTCGACCTCCAGGCCGCCGGTCCTGAAGACGGGCTGGTCCGGCCCCTCCACCCGGGAGGCGTGGCGCAGGGCCACCCTCATGCGGGCCAGCAGCTCCTGGGCCGAGAAGGGCTTGGACAGATAGTCGTCGGCGCCGGCGTCCAGGGCGTTCACCTTGTCCCCCTCCCGGTCGCGGGCCGACAGGATGATCACCGGAACCCCGCTCCAGGTGCGGAGCTCCTTGAGAACGTCCATGCCGTCCCGGTCCGGCAGGCCGAGGTCCAGGACCACCACGTCCGGTATCTCGGTGGCGGCCGCGTCCAGGGCGGAGCCGCCGCGGTCGGCCTCCACCACGCGGTAACCGGCGCGCACCAGCGTGACTCGCAGGAAGCGCCGCATGCCCGGATCGTCCTCGACCACGAGGATCGTGGGCGGGTCCCCGCTCATGCCTCCTCCTCCGCCTTCGCGGTCCTGCCGGCCCGCGCCTCCTCGGGAATGGGGGGAGCCACGGGCAGGGTGAAGGTGAACAGCGCGCCGCCTCCCGGCCTGTTCGCGGCGCGGATGGTCCCGCCGTGCGCCCTGACGATGGCCTGGCAGATGGCCAGCCCCAGCCCCGCTCCCGGCCGGCTCTGAGAGGCACGGTAGAACTTGTCGAAGATCTTCTCCACCGCCTCCTCGGGCAGTCCCGGTCCCCGATCGGCGATCTGCACCTCCACGACCTCGCCCGCCCCTCGGGCGTGGATTTCCACGGGGTTCGCGCCGGGGGAGTACTTGGCGGCGTTCTCCAGGATGTTGATGAAGACCTGCTCGACGAGGGGGGCGTCGATGGCCACCGGCGGCAGGTCCTCGGGGATGTCCAGCACGAGGGGCCGCCCCCCCAGCTCGTCGCGCAGCCGCCCCAGGGCCGCCCCCACCACCTCCTCCAGCGGCTGCCACTCCATGTGGAGGTCCACCTTGCCCGACTCCAGCCTCGTCACCGCCAGCAGATTGGTGATGAGCCGGTGAAGGTGCTCGGCCTCCTCGTGGATGGTCTCCACGAGCTCGCGCGTGTCGCCGCCCGGCAAGTCGGCGCCCAGGAGCGTGGTGGAGGCGCCCAGGATGCTCGCGAGGGGGGTCCTGAAGTCGTGCGAAACGGTACTCAGCAGCGAGCTCCGGAGGCGCTCCGATTCGGCCTCCAGCTGCGCCTGGCGGGCGCGCCTCGCGAGCACCGCCCGCTCCAGGGCCACGGCGGACTGGTGGGCCACCGCCTCCACCCAGCGCCGGAATCCAGGCAGCTTGAAGGCCTCGGGATCGGCGGGCCTCAGGGCCAGCACGCCCAGGATGCCGCTGGACGCCTGGAGGGGGAGATAGAAGCCGGCGCTCCCCGGGAGGCTTTCCGTTCCCAGCCCCGCCGCCTGGCCGTTCTGGGCCACCCAGCGGGCCACGGCCACCTCCGTGGCCATGTGGGCGAAGGAGGCGTCGAAGCTGGCCACGATCCGCAATTCTCCCCCCTCGCCCGCCAGGTGGACCGCCGCCTGCATCCCGTAGTGTTCGTGGAGGTGGCGGCCCGCGGTCTGGGCCACCTCCTCGGGCTCCACGGCCCTGACCAGGTCCTGGGCCAACTCGTAGAGAGAGAGGGTCCGCCTCTCGCTCTGCCGGGCCATCTCCGCCTGCTGGCGCACGCGGCTCGCGAGGTTGCTCGTCAGGAGAGCCACCCCGAGGAAGACCACGAAGGTGATGAAGTACTGCGCGTCACCCACGGCGAAGGTCAGGTAGGGAGGAATGAAGAAAAAGTCGAAGGCGAGCACGCTCAGGAAGGAGGCGAGCACGGCGGGCCCGGTACCGAAGCGCGTTGCCGCGAACACCACACCGACGAGGAAGACCATGGCGAGGTTGACGGGGTCCACGTGCCGGGCGAGCAGAGCCGAGACCAGGGTGCACGCGACGGCCGTGGCTCCGGCCCACAGGTAGGGCGGGAGGAGCCTTGCCGGTCGGGGTCCCGGCCGCCTGATGGCCGCCAACAGGTGCTGGACGCGGGCCTCCCCGGTCCCCCCGATCAGATAGACGTCGATCCGGTCGCTTCCCCTCGCGAGCTCGTCGAAGAAGGAACTCCTGCTCCACCGGCGCCACCCTTGAAGGCGCGGGGGCTTGCCCAGGACGATCTTGGTCACGTTGCGGGAGCGCCCGAAGGCCAGGATCTCCTCCGCCTGGTTCCGGCCCGTCAGGGTCACCACCTCGGCCCCGAGCTGCTCGGCCAGCCGCATGGTCCGGTGGAGCTGTTCCAGGTCCTCCTCGTTCAGGCGCGCGTGCGCTGGGGTCTCCACGTAAACGGCCAGCCATGGGGCATTCAGCTGGCGGGCGAGCTGGTGGGCCGCGCGCACGAGGCGCTGGCCGTACGGGCTGGGGCCCAGGCAGACCAGCACCCGCTCGGCCGTCGGCCAGGTCTCCTGGACGGCGTGCGTGCGCCGGTAGAGGACCATCTGGGCGTCTACCCGCTCGGCCGTCTTGCGAAGGGCCAGCTCGCGGAGGGCGATGAGGTTCCCCGGGCGGAAGAAGTTCTGCGCGGCTCGGGCCGCGTCCTCCGGGATGTAGACCTTGCCCTCGCGGAGCCGCTGCAGGAGATCGTCGGGGGAGAGGTCCACCAGGTCCACCTCGTCGGCCGCCATGAAGAAGGAGTCGGGGACGCGCTCCCTCACGGTGACGCCCGTGACCTGGGCGATCACGTCGTTCAGGCTTTCGAGGTGCTGGACGTTGAGGGTGGTGACCACGCTGATCCCGGCCTGGAGGAGCTCCTCGACGTCCCGCCACCGCTTGAGATGGCGCGCTCCCGGCGCATTGGTGTGGGCCAGCTCGTCCACGAGGATGAGGCCCGGCCGCCGCTCCAGCGCGGCGTCCAGATCGAACTCCTCCAGCCTCCTGCCGTGGTAGCTGAGGAGGCGCGGGGGAAGCCGCTCCAGGCCCTCCAGGAGCGCCTCCGTCTCGACCCGGCCGTGGGTCTGCACCCAGCCCGCCACCACCTCCAACCCTTCGGCCCTCTTCTGCCGGGCCATCTCGAGCATGGCGAAGGTCTTCCCCACGCCGGGGGCAGCGCCGAAGAAGATCCTCAGGCTGCCCCGGCGTTTTCGGGCCTCTTCTTCCTGGGCTCGGGCCAAGGCCTCGTCAGGGGACGGACGCCTTTCCACGGCTCTCTCCTGTGCTCGGGGCCATTATACGCGCCCCCGTGCTTGGGGAGCCTTTCTCAGAGAGGGCGTCCAGGGCGAGGTTCAGTTCCAGGACGTTCACCGTCGGCTCCCCGAAGAGGCCGAGGGTCCGGCCCGCCACGTGCTCGTCCACCAGGCCCCGGACCTGGGCCTCGGACAAGTTTCGGGCGCGGGCCACGCGGGGCACCTGGTAGAGGGCGGCGGCGGGGCTGATGTCGGGATCGAGGCCGCTGGCGGAGGCGGTGACAAGGTCCACGGGAACGGGGGCGGATTGGGCGGGGTCGGCCTCGCGGAGTGCCTCGATCCGCGCCTTGACCTGCGCGGCCAACTCTGGATTGGTGGGCCCCAGGTTGGAGCCGCCGGAGAGCGCCGCGTTGTACGGAAAGGGCGAGGTGGCCGAGGGACGGCCCCAGAAGTAGCGCGCCTCGCTGAAGGGCTGGCCGATGAGCGCCGAGCCCACGGCGCGGCCGTTGCGCAGAATGAGGCTTCCGGCCGCCTGACGGGGGAAAAGGAGATGGGCCAGGCCCGTGACGATGAGGGGATAGGCCACTCCCACCAGAGCCGTCATCACCAGAACGCAGAGAAAAGCGGAGAGCGCCTGCCTTTTCATGGGAACCTCACGCCAGGTGCAGGGCCGCAAGGGCCATGTCGATCAGCTTGATTCCTGGAAAGGGAAGGAGCAGGCCGCCCAGGCCGTACAGGAGCAGATTGCGCCTCAGGAGGGCGGGAACGGTCACGGGCCGGTACTTCACTCCCCTCAGGGCCAGCGGGATGAGGGCCACGATGATGAGGGCGTTGAAGATCACCGCCGAGAGGATGGCGCTCTGGGGCGTGGCCAGGTGCATGATGTTGAGGGCCCTCAGGCCGGGGTAGGTGGAGGCGAATGCGGCCGGGATGATGGCGAAGTACTTGGAGACGTCGTTGGCGATGGAGAAGGTGGTCAAAGCCCCCCGCGTCATCAGGAGCTGCTTGCCGACGTTCACCACCTCCAAGAGCTTGGTGGGATTCGAATCCAGGTCCACCATGTTGCCCGCCTCCTTGGCCGCCTGGGTGCCCGAATTCATGGCCACGGCCACGTCGGCCTGAGCGAGGGCGGGCGCGTCGTTGGTGCCGTCGCCGGTCATGGCCACCAGCCGCCCCTCCGCCTGGAGGCGCCGGATGAGGGCGAGCTTGGTCTCCGGGGTGGCCTCGGCGAGGAATTCGTCCACGCCGGCCTCCGCGGCGATGGCCGCCGCCGTCAGCGGGTTGTCCCCCGTGACCATGACCGTGCGGATGCCCATGCGCCTGAGCTGGCCGAAGCGTTCGCGAATGCCGCCCTTGACGATGTCCTTGAGATGGACGACGCCCAGCACCTTGGGGCCGTCGGCGACCACCAGGGGCGTGCCGCCCCCCTGCGCGATGGCCTCCACGGAGCGCTGGACCTCCCTGGGGATCGTCCCGCCGAGCTGGCCGACGAAGGAGGCAATGGCGTCGGAGGCCCCCTTTCGGATCCGCATGCCGTCCACGTCCACGCCGCTCATCCGGGTCTGGGCGGTGAAGGGGACGAAGCGCCCGCCGAGGGAGCCCACGTCCCTCCCCCTCAGGCCGAACTCCTCCTTGGCGAGGACCACGATGCTCCGGCCCTCCGGGGTCTCATCGGCCAGGGAGGCGAGCTGGGACGCCTCGGCCAGCTCCTCGGGCAGGACGCCCGGCGCCGGATGGAACGCCACGGCCTCCCGGTTGCCCAGGGTGATCGTGCCGGTCTTGTCCAGCAGGAGGACGTCCACGTCGCCGGCCGCCTCCACGGAGCGCCCCGACATGGCCACCACGTTGGCCTGGAGCATGCGGTCCATGCCCGCGATGCCGATGGCCGAGAGGAGCCCCCCGATGGTCGTGGGGAGCAGGCAGACGAGGAGGGCGAGCAGGACGGTGAGGGTGATCATGGAGCCGGAGCCGTTGGCGCGGACGGCGTAGGCCGAAAAGGGCAACAGCGTGACGGTCACCAGGAGGAAGACGATGCTCAGGCCGGCCAACAGGATGTCCAGGGCGATCTCGTTGGGGGTCTTCTGGCGGCGCGCCCCCTCCACGAGATGGATCATCCGGTCCAGGAAGGTCTCCCCCGGATCGGCCGTGACCCTCACCACGAGCCAGTCGGAGAGCACGGTGGTCCCGCCGGTGACGGCGCTCCGGTCGCCGCCGCTCTCCCGGATGACGGGGGCGCTCTCCCCCGTGATGACCGCCTCGTTCACCGAGGCGATGCCCTCCACCACCTCGCCGTCGCAGGGGATCACGTCCCCGGCCTCCACGAGGAACCAGTGGCCCTTCCTCAGGTTGGCCGAGGGTATCACGACGTGGCTCGCTCCCCTTTGGGGCTCCAGGAGCATCTTGGCCGGAATGTCCCGCCGTGCCTTGCGGAGCGAGGCGGCCTGCGCCTTGCCCCGGCCCTCGGCCATGGCCTCGGCGAAATTGGCGAAGAGCACCGTGAACCAGAGGCCAAGGCTGACGGCGAAGATGAATCCCGCCGGCGCCTCGCCCACACCGCGGAGGGCTTCGACGAGCAGGAGCGTCGAGAAGGCCGCGCCCGCCTCCACCACGAACATGACGGGGTTGCGGATCATGTGGCGCGGGGAGAGCTTCAGCAGAGATTCCCATACGGCCTGCCGGACGATGGCGGGGTCGAACAGGAGCTGCGACTGTGCTTGCGAGGGCATGGGGAGAGCTCCTACCGAAAGATCGCCAGGTGCTCGGCGATGGGGCCCAAGGCGAGGGCGGGGAAGAAGGTGAGCCCTCCCAGGATGAGCACGACCGCCACGAGCCAGATGACGAAGAGAGGTGAGTGCGTGGGCAGCGTCCCCGCGCTCACGGGCGTGATCTTCTTGCGGGCCAGCGAACCCGCGATGGCCAGGACCGGCAGCTTCACCAGGTACCTCCCTGCCAGCATGCAGAGTCCCAGGAGCAAGTTGTAGAAAGGGGTGTTGGCATTGAGGCCCGCGAAGGCGCTGCCGTTGTTGTTGGCGCAGGAGGTGAAGGCGTAGAGGATCTCGGTGAAGCCGTGGGCGCCCGAGTTGGCGAGGCCGGCGAGCCCCGCCTTGGACATGGCGCCCGCGGCCGTTCCCAGCAGGGCCACGAGGGGCATGACCAGGATGGCCAGGGTGGCCATCTTCATCTCGTAGGGTTCGATCTTCTTGCCGAGGTACTCGGGCGTGCGACCCACCATGAGCCCCGCGGTGAATACGGCCACGATCACGAAGAGGAGCATCCCGAAGAGGCCGGATCCGACCCCGCCGAAGACCACCTCGCCGAGCTGCATGAGGAAGAGGGGCACCAGCCCGCCCAGGGGCGTGTACGAATCGTGCATGGAGTTGACGGCGCCGCAGGACGTGGCCGTCGTGACGGAGGCGAACATGGCCGAGTCGGTGATGCCGAAGCGCGCCTCCTTGCCCTCCATGTTCCCGCCGGGCTGAAGCGGCGAGGCCTTGGCGTCGGCGCCCAGGCGGGTCAGCGCCGGATTGCCGCCCTGCTCCTGCCACGCGCAGAAGAGGAGCAGCGGGACCAGCAGAATGAGCATGGCCGCCAGGAGCGCCCAGCCC
Organism: Acidobacteriota bacterium; assembly: GCA_021778515.1. GTDB lineage: Bacteria > Acidobacteriota > UBA4820 > UBA4820 > DSQY01 > DTPS01. The sequence goes on along the minus strand of JAJYCJ010000067.1, from coordinate 929 downwards.
TGCCGCCGATCGCCCACCATGGCGCCGAAGGTGAAGCAGAGCCCCGCTCCGATGGCCAGGATGGCGACCATCTCCAGGAGGTTCGACAGGGGAGTGGGGTTCTCGAAGGGGTGGGCCGAGTTGGCGTTGAAGTAGCCGCCGCCGTTGGTGCCCAGCTCCTTGATCGCCTCCTCGGACGCCACGGGGCCCAGCGCCAGGGACTGCCTCGTGAGGGTGACCCTCTCCATGTGGGGCTTCCCCGAGGCATCGAGAAGGGCCTTGCCCGCCGCGTCCGTCTGGGGCTGTTCGTAGGTCACGGGCTGGAGGAGCGCCACCGATCTCCTTCCGGCCAGCGTCTGCACCACGCCCTGGGAGACCAGGGCCACGGCCAGCACCAGCGACAGGGGCAGGAGGATGTACAGGGTGCTCCTGATCACGTCGGTCCAGAAGTTACCGATGGTCTCCTGGCGCCTCCGCACGATGCCGCGGATCAGGGCCACGAGGACGGCAAGGCCCGAGGCCGCCGAGAGGAAGTTCTGCACCGTGAGGCCCGCCATCTGCGTCAGGGCGCTCATCGTGTTCTCACCCGCGTAGCCCTGCCAGTTGGTGTTCGTGGCGAAGCTCACGGCCGTGTTGAAGGCCGACTCGGGGCCCACGGCGCCCAGATGCAGGGGGTTGAGGGGCAGGAACCCCTGCATGCGCTGCAGGGCGTACACGGCCAGGAGCCCGAAGAGGTTGAACAGGAGCATGGACTTGGCGTAGGTCTTCCAGTCCATCTCCTCCTCGGGCCTCACGGCGCACAGGCGGTAGATCAGGCGCTCCAGGGGCCCGAGGACCCGGTCGAGTCCGCACGGCTGCCCCTCGTAAACCCGCGCCATGTACCAGCCCAGGGGTTTGACCAGGGCCAGCACCAGCCCGAAATAGAGCGCGATCTGAAGCAGGCCATTGGC
>JAJYCJ010000160.1 GCA_021778515.1 Acidobacteriota bacterium | reverse complement strand
CTCCGATTCGCAGGCAAAGCCTGACGAATCGTCGCGTTGCCCTCCGGGGCCCCGCCCCACGGGCAAAGCCCGCTGGGGCCCCACCCCACCCTCGGGGCTTCCTCCCCCGGATCAAGTCCGGGGTCGGAGGCAACCCAAATCCCCTGGCGGGTGAAGACCGTCATTCACGGAAATTACCCTCCATGAGCCTTTCGGAGCCACTCCAATGTCCAATCGCGGGATTTGGGCACATGCTCAAGCGGTAACCCCATTTCAGGGACAGCACACCAGCTGGCGGCTCCTCCCTCCGCTTCGCTCCGGCAGGCAGACCGCACGAGTGCGAGCTGAATTTGTCTTGGCCGGCCGTGGTCTTCCGGCGCGAAGTGCCGCAGGGCGGCTTTGCCGTGCACGCTCGATCGCGACCCGTCCTCAGGCCCTCGCGACCCTCCGCCCCATGGCGGCGGTCATGCACGCCTCGATGTTGTCCGCCGCGAGCTCCACGACCTCCGCGTCCAGCTTCATGGCTTCGGCCATCTCGTGCAGCACCGCCAGCACGCGATCGGACGCGAGCGCCCGCCGGTAGGGCCGCGTCTGGGCCAGGGCCTGCACGACGTCGGCCACGGCCACGATGCGCGCGGGGAGCGACAGGCGCTCGGGAGGCAGGCGGAAGGGGTATCCCGTGCCATCGAGGGTTTCGTGATGGAAGGACGCCCACTCCGCCAGCTCCTCCAGCCCCTTGATCTTGCTCAAGATCTGGTAGGTCTCGAAGGGGTGCCTCACCATCGCCGCCATCTCCAGTGCATCGAGCCGGCCCGGCTTGCCGAGGATCCGGTCGGGCACGCGCAGCTTGCCCATGTCGTGCAGCAGGCCGGCGATCTCCAGGAGGAGGCAGGTCTCCTCCGGCAGGGCCGCGAGTTCTCCCAGCAGCCGTGAGACGCGCGCCACGCCCCGCGAATGGGACTCCGTGTAGGCGCTCTTGTAGTCCACGATCTGGCTGAAGATGTCCGCCAGACGGCCGAGCTGCTCGAGGGAGAGCTCCGCCGTGCAGCAGGCCCGGGCGGCGCCGGCCAGGTAGCGGTCGAGGTGGCGTGGCTCCAGGGTGAGCCAGAAGGACTCCCGCCGTGAGATCTCCCGGAAGGCCTGAACCAGGACGGGAGCGAACAGGGTTCCCGAGTGTTCTCCCACGGCCCTCACGATTTGCTCGCGCGTCAGCAGCAGCTCTTCGGCCGGGCGGCCTCGAAGAAAGACGTCCGCGCGGTCGGCCAGGAAGATCGCGTTCGCGGCCAGGGTCGCCTCCTCGGTCCGCGAAGCCGGGTCCACCTCCTCCCAGGGCGTGTGGTGGCGGCGCACGATGCCGGCCACGGCGCCGAAGGGCTCGAACTCCGACAGGAGCTCGAACCCCCTCTCGCAGTGTTCGCTCGGGTCCTCCGCGTGGAAGCCGGCGAGCAGGCGCCCGTGCACCTCCGTCGAGGAGACGCCGCAATCGTGCAGGACGGAGGCGAGGAACAGCTCCCCCATGGCCCGCCTCGGCCAGTCCAGGGTCTTGGCGCATTCTCCCGCGACGTAGGCCACGCGCCGGCCGTGTTGGATCACGTCCACCCCCACCAGGTCCAGCGCGTCCGAAAGGGCGAAGGTGACCTGCGTCAGGTCCACGGTAAATCCCATGCTTGTCCCCTCCCCTGCGGCGGTCCGCGTCTCGGCCGGCGCACTCCCAGTCGGACCGCACCGTTCTCCGGCCTTTGTCAGCTAATGTAAGCTCTGCCTTCGGCCTCCGCCATTCGGGCGGGCGCCCTGCCCCGCCGCCGGGGAATACGGGCCGGCCTCTCCGCGGTTGTTCTATGCCTTCGGGAAGGAGGTGGACGCCATGACCCCTCGGCCCAACGCAGGACGTATCTCCTCCCCTCGCGAGTCCCTTTTCCGCCGCCTAGCCCTGCGCGCCCTTCTGGCTGGCCTGCCTCTGCTCATGGGGTGCGCCTCTCCCCGGCCCCTTGGGCCTCCCCACACCGTCGCCGCCCTGCTCGCCGAGGGACGCGCGCAATCCCTCGACCTCCAGGACCCCTTCGCCCTCGATCCCGCCATCGAGGCCGTGGCGGATCGCGAGATCGGCCGCTCCGGGAGCCCGCACGAGCGGTTGCAGCGCATCATCCGCTACCTCAACGACCACGTCGGCCTCGCCTTCCGATACCGCTCCCGCCTCACGCTCACGGCCCGTCAGGCCTTCGAGCAAAAGCAGGGCAACTGTCTCGCGTACACCAACCTCATCGTCGGTCTCGCACGGTACCTGGGCGTCCCGGCCTACTTCATCCACGTACAGGAACCGGGCGGCTTCTACGAGAAGGGCGGCCTCTACTACGTCGCCTCCCACATGGCCGTGGGTTACGGGGGGCCCGACCCAGGGAGCCAGTCCATCTCTCCCGAAATGACCGTGCTGGACCTCAACTCGGAGGTGACCGACTGGGCCCCGTGGATGTACGAACCCATCGACGACGTCACCGCCTTCGGGCTGTTTTACAACAACATCGCCGTCGACCACATGGAGGAGGGCGACCTCGACTACGCCCGGAAGCTCATGCTCTTCCTCATCGGGAACGACCCGGGGCTCAAGGAGGTCTACAACAACCTGGGCGTCCTCTATAACCGGAGCGGGCGCTACCACGCCGCGCTGCGCGTTTTTGACGAGGCCCTGCGCCGCTTTCCCAGCTATCAGCCGCTCTACCCGAACGCCGTGGACGCGGCCAACGGGGCCGGCGACTTCGCGCTCGTACGCGGGCTTCAGGCGCGCGAAGCCGCGCTGCGGCGCAAGGATCCGCTCCTCTATTTCACCCTCGGAGTGGAGCGCTTCAACGCACGGGATTACTCCGCGGCCGCGCGGGACTTTCGGCGCGCCATCCGCTCCGAGCCACCGAGCCCCATTCTCTACGCGTGGCTCGCCCGGGCCCTCCTGTCCGACGGCCAGGTCTCCCGCGGCCGCTCCGCCTATGCCAGGGCCCATGAGCTCGACCCGACCCTCAGCATCCTCCCCTCCCTCCGCCGCCAGTTCCCCGCTCTGGAGAACTCTCCTCCCTCCGTTGCAGGCGCCAGCGCGCGCTGAAGCGGGCGACCCCTGGAGCCCAAATCCCGCGATTTAAATGCGGGTGGCTTCGGCTATGGTTCGGATTCACGGGGGGGAGACATTGTCTCTTGGACGGGGAGGGCCATGGGCTTCCTCCTCCGATTCGCAGGCCAAGCCTGCCGAATCGTCGCGTTGCCCTCCGGGGCCCCGCCCCACGGGCAAAGCCCGCTGGGGCCCCACCCCACCCTCGGGGATTCCTCCCCCGGATCAAGTCCGGGGTCGGAGGCAACCCAAATCCCTTGGCGGGTGAAGATCGTCTTCCACGGAAACTACCATCCATGAGCCTTTCGGAGCCGCTCCAATATCCAATCGCGGGATTTGGGCTGGAGAGATCGACAGTCCGTGCCGGAGGGCCTGCGGAGGGAGCGCGGCCTCAGATACGGCCTCGGTTCGGAGCTGACGAGGCGGCCCGTCTTGGACAGTCGTGCGTTCCTTACTGGAAGGGGGATGGCATGGACATGACGAGGGCGGGCGAACGGTGCTGGCGGAGGAGGCCGGCCATGGTCCTCATGGGCCGGTCGATGCGGGTGAAGAAGGCCCGGAGGCCCTCGCACAGGTAGTTGAGGCCCGGCTCGCCGTCGGGTGCTTTGACAAAGCGGTCTTTGGGACAGCCGCCGTTGCAAGCGAAGAGCACGGGGCATTCGCGGCAGAAGCGCGGCAGGGCGTCGCGCTTGGCCCGCCCGAAGGCGCGCTGGCGGGGCGAGGCAACCAGCTCTCCCAGCGGGGTGTCGGCGATGTTGCCAAGCCGGTGGGCGGGCTCCACGAAGTGGTCGCAGGAGTACAGGT
>JAJYCJ010000159.1 GCA_021778515.1 Acidobacteriota bacterium | reverse complement strand
CTCCCCCGGATCAAGTCCGGGGTCGGAGGCGTCCGAAATCCCTTGGGGGGTGAACTCCGTTTTCCAGGGGAAGATGGCCACGCTGGCCTTTCATCGATAGGTGCATCTCCAATCGCGGGATTTGGGATCAGAAGGGGCCAAGGAGGCCCACGGTGTTTCATTGGCGTTTCATCGGTGCAACTTCTTCCGGCCGGACCCCTCCATCCGAAACCTCGCCGAGGCCCAGGCGGGGCGGAATCGGGGAGACGAGGGCTCTCCAGGGTGGACCGGGACTCCGCGATCTGGGAAACGGCTCCGCGCAAGAGGTCGAGGTCGTCTCTCTTTTTTGTGGAATGCGAGGGAGTTTTGTGTGTTTCCCTGAAGCTCTTGACTATCCCAGCCCGGGGATGTAATTTGATAATCGTGGTTAAAGAACTCCTTGTCAGCTGGTGCGCGAAGCAGGTTGAGTAACCACAACAGGGGGTTGGGAGTCCTGCAGATCGAGGTTAGGAAGAGGAGGCAGGCATGTCAGAGGCCCACCGTGTAAGCGGGTTGTGCGAGACCGCGAAAGGGAGAGGGGGTACCCGCCTCGTCCGTTTCGCATCGGCCCTTCTGGCCCTGGGGGCGCTCCTCTGGTTCGCTCCCGTGCAGGCAGGTCCGGCGGAGCCGGTTGCCATCGGCCTTGCTCCGCGGCCGTCGGCGACCTCCCCTTTGGGACTGGCCTTCAAGGGAATCTACCCATTCCAGTCCGGCGTGCGGGCAGGCGCGGAGCGGACCGTGCCCGCCGCCTTCGACCTGAGGGCCGGGGCCCTGCTGCCGCGCTCTGAGGCGCTGGGCCAGCAGCCGTCCGGTTCGTGGGTCTCCGCGCTCTGGACGGGCGTGGCTCTCCAGCTCCAGGACAGTGCGACGATCCCGGCTCCCTCGGCGGCAAGCGCCTTCCGATACGATGCGCCGGGAAGCGTGGCATCGGCCGTAAACCTCTGGGCCCAGGTCGGGCTGAAGACCCTGTCGGGCGAGCGCATGGTGCCCGAAGGCTGGCGGGTCCTGCCCGAGGGCGATCTGGCCATCAAGGAGACTCTGCTAAAAGGCGCGCCGGTTTTCTCGCTCATGGCCAGCGGATTCTCGGGCTTTGCGACCTACGACGGCAGGAGCGTGCTCACCTACGAAGGTGAGGCCGCGCCCGACCGATCCGTGGTCATCCTGGGCTGGAGCGACGACGCCCTCGGGACGGGGCAGGGTGCCTGGCTGGTATTCGACGGCGATCCGAGTTGGGGCGACGGGGGCATCGGGTACGTGGCCTACGGCTCCGCGGGCATCGGTACGGCCGCCTCGGCCATCACGGGCTTCCGCGCGGCATCGCGCACAGAGAGCCTCTACCTGCAGGATTACGCGGGGCCGGACCGGCTGGCGGGATTTGGCCAGCCGAGGGCCTGGGCCGCCGAGCGCTACGTGGCCCGCGGAAATGAGACTCTCAAGGCGGTGGAATTCTGGCTCCCCGAGCCGGGCATGAGCTACACGGTTCGAATTTACGGGGACATGCAGGACGGTCGGCCCCAGCACCTCATGCTTCAGCAGTCCGGAGACGCACGACGGTCGGGCTACATGAGCGTGGTCCTGAACGGCCCGATCCAGGTCCGGCGCGGCCAACCCTTCGCCGTGGTGCTCGGGCTTGCGGGGGCCGCAGCGACCCGCTATCCGCTGGCGGTGGACACCCGGGACGCCGGCATGCCTTCGGGCGGGGCCTACTTCAGCGCGGACGGACTCCGTTTCGCGGCGTCCTCTTCACTCCGGCCGGGCCTGCGCGTGAGGGCCGTCGCCGAGCAGGGCGTACCCGAGGCCACCTCCATTCTCACCTTCACGGCCAGTTCGCCGGTGGTGGCGGCGAGTTCCATGACCTTCAGCTTTGCAGCCCAGGGAACCAACACCGCCGACGCCCTGACCTACACACTCGACTTCGGTGATGGCACGGCCAAGGATACGGGTGCCCTGACGGCCAACACCCTGACCACCGTGGACCATATCTACGATAAGGCGGGAAGCTACGCGGCCACTTTGACGGTCACGGATACGGTGGATAACACTACCGCCACGGCCTCCCTCACGATCACTGTGCTGATCCCCGTCACCGCCACCTCCGACGTCAACTGCGGGCTTGCCGCGCTCAACGTCTGCTTTACCGGGAGCGCGAGCAACGGCACGCCTCCCTACACCTACGCATGGACCTTCGGGGACGGCGGCACCTCGTCCGACGCCTCTACGTGCCACGCGTACCTACAGCCGGGCACGTACAATGCGGTGCTGTCGGTCCGTGACGCAACCGGAGCAACGGGGCAGAGTCCTGCCATCACCATTTCGGTGAGCACCCCCATGACGGTCTCTATCCAAGCCAGCACCTTGGATGGTATTGATCCAACAGTCGTGAATTTTACGGCTTCTGTAACCGGGGGCTTGAAGCCCTACAGCTACACCTGGGACTTTGGAGACGGCTCCACGGCTCCTCCCCCTGCCGTCAACAACCCGCAACATGCCTTCAACGCAGGCACCAGCACCAGTTCGGGAACGCCCAACTGCTTCACGGTCACCCTTTCGGTCACCGACAACTGCCAACAGACGGCGAGCGCCAGCTCAGTGACGGTGCGTGTTCACCCGGTTCCCTGGGTCCAAATTACCTCCCCGGCGGCCGGAAGCGTGGGCCACGCCAGCATCACCATCGCGGCCAATCCGGTGACCAAGGCCGGCGCCACGATCACTCACGTGGACTTCTACGTCAACGGCACCTATCTGGGCTCGGCCACCGCCCCGCCGTGGGCCATCGTCTGGGACGCCCGCGGTCTCAATGAGTCGGCCAACATCACTGCCACGGCTTACGACTCGCAGGGTAAAAGCGCCAGCTCGGACCTGGATCCCTGCTCCACGACCCCGGCCCCCGTCACCATCACTGTTTCCAACCCCGCCTTGAACGGCCAGGTCCAGGCCAAGCAGGGGCCCTTCCGCATACGGGTCTTCGGGCTTGGCTTCATGCGCGGCTCGACGGTGTACATCAACAACGTGGCCGTCCCGCATTCCGTGGCGAAGGGCACCACGCTCGTGGTGGCGAAGGGCGGCAAGGCCTTGAAGGCCATGATCCCGCCCGGCGTACCGGTGATCCTCACGGTGAAGAATCCCGATGGGGGCGAGTCTCTGGGAGCGACCTACACTCGCTGACCGGACCGAACCTTTCAAATTCAGGGAGGGGCCGAGGCCCCTCCCTTGTCGTCTGCATCCCCCTGCGATGCGCCTTTGCAGCTCTTTCAGTGCCGGGCGGTACGCCGGCGTCCGATTCAGATCACGCGCGGCCAAGAATCTCGGGCGTCCGGACAAGAGGCACGCCCGGAGTTCTCAAAACCCAAATCCCGCGATTGGATATTGGAGCGGCTCCGAAAGGCTCATGGATGGTAGTTTCCGTGGAAGGCGATCTTCACCCGCCAAGGGATTTGGGTTGCCTCCGACCCCGGACTTGATCCGGGGGAGGAAGCCCCAAGGGTGGGGTGGGGTCCCAGCGGGCTTTGCCCGTGGGGCGGGGCCCCGGAGGGCAATGCGACGATTCGTCAGGCTTTGCCTGCGAATCGGAGGAGGAAGCCCATGGCCCTCCCCGTCCAAGAGACAATGTCTCCCCCCCGTGAACCCGAACCATAGCCGAAGCCACCCGCATTTCAATCGCGGGATTTGGGAAAAGGATCGATCACTCAGCCGAGCTAGCGACGGCCATTCGCGATGCCGAGGCCAGGTGAGTCCTCGGGATGGCCTTTGCGGTCTTCGTTCGCCTCGGGGCCAGAGACGGGCGTGATCCCAGAGGAGAGCGGGGAGACCGTCCCGCTCCCCTCAGCGAATCACGATGGGGTAGGTCAGGTTGGTCTTGACGG
>JAJYCJ010000005.1 GCA_021778515.1 Acidobacteriota bacterium | reverse complement strand
CCGACCCCGGACTTGATCCGGGGGAGGAAGCCCCAAGGGTGGGGTGGGGCCCCAACGGGCTTTGCCCGTGGGGCGGGGCCCCGGAGGGCAACGCGACGATTCGTCAGGCTTTGCCTGCGAATCGGAGAGAGAAGCCCTTGGCCCTCCCCGTCCAAGAGACAATGTCTCCCCCCCGTGAACCTGAACCATAGCCGAAGCCACCCGTATTTCAATCGCGGAATTTGGGGGTAACCTTGAAGAGGAGGGCCCTCTGCCTTAAAGTGCCTACAGGGAGCGGGACGGAACATGCCCGAGATGGATTTCGAGCGGGACATCCAGCGGATGCAGACCTTGCTGAATATCCTGAAGCACGAATACGACCTCTATTTCGCCGGCTCGCGGCGTGACCCTCCCCGCAAAGAACAGAAGGAGCTGGACGCCCTGGTGAGGGCCTACGGAAACACCAGCCTACCGAAGCTCGCCCAACAGTTCCGCTTCACCACCTTCAACAGCAGCTACGTCATGCGGTGCGAGCAGTGGAACAAATGGATGCGGGCCAGGGAGGACGGGCTGGTCCAGGACCCGCGTTTGCTGGCCTCGGTCCGCCGGGCCAAGCGCGAGTTGCAGGACCTGGAAAGAGGCCATCCCCCCCCTCCCGCCTCCGCACCCGAGCCGCCGCCTCCGGCGCCTGCCCCAGCGAAACAGGCGCCCGTCAGAGGCGGACGTCACACCCGGGCACTCTTCGAGGAGTTCATTAACGCCAAGCTCGGGGAGGGGGAGGTGCCCAAGTGGGATCTCGCCTCCTTCGAGCAGCACCTCGCCCAACAGAAGGCAGCCATACTTCAGAAGTACCCAGGATCGGACGTGGCTTTTTCGGTCCAGACCAAGGATGGCAAGGTCACCCTCAAGGCGAAGGTCATCAAATAGCAGGTAGCAGCCCTCAGCCGCCTTCTCGCCCCAGGAGACAGTGAGCCTATCCCTTGACCCTGCATGGGTCTGATGCTATAACCGCACCTTGTTCTTCCAAGCCCTGGAGAAAGGATACGATGCTGAAAGACTTCCTCTTTAGCTCTGAGTCGGTAACCGAGGGGCACCCCGACAAGATAGCGGACCAGATCAGCGACGCCGTCCTGGACGCCGTAATCGAGCAGGATCCCCTTGGCCGGGTGGCCTGCGAGACGCTGGTCACTACGGGGCTGGCGCTCGTGGCAGGCGAAATCACCACCCGCGCCTACGTGGATTTGCCCACGGTCGTCCGGGGCACCATCCGCGATATCGGGTACGTGGACGGCGGTTATGGCATGGATTACAAGACCTGCTCCGTGATCTCCTCCATAGACCCGCAGTCGCCCAACATCGCCATGGGGGTCGACACGGGCGGGGCCGGAGACCAGGGACTCATGTTCGGCTTCGCATGCGACGAGACCCCGACCCTGATGCCCTTCCCCATCTACACCGCGCACCGGCTCACGGAGCGCCTCGCCAAGTTGCGGAAGGAAAAGGTTCTCCCTTATCTGCGGCCGGACGGCAAGAGCCAGGTGAGCGTCTATTACGAGGACGGCGTTCCCAAGAAGGTCAAGGCCGTGGTCCTCGCGGTCCAGCACGATGAGAGCGTCGCCCAGACGACCCTCCGGAAGGAAGTGGAGGAGGCGGTGATCCGCGAGGTCATCCCGCCGGACATGCTGGACGCCCAGACCGCATTTCACATCAATCCTACGGGCCTGTTCGTCATCGGCGGCCCGCAGGGCGACACCGGCCTCACGGGCCGCAAGATCATCGTGGACACCTACGGCGGGATGGGACGCCACGGCGGAGGGGCCTTCTCCGGGAAAGATCCCACGAAGGTGGACCGCTCCGCCTGCTACATGGCCCGGCACATCGCGAAGAACATCGTGGCGGCCGGCCTGGCCAGGCGTGCCGAGGTCCAGCTCGCCTACGCCATCGGCGTTGCCGAGCCCGTCTCCGTGATGGTGGACACCTTCGGCAGCGGTCTCGTGGAGGAGAAGGTGCTCGAGGGGGCTATCCGGGAGGTGTTCCCCCTGACGCCGGGAGGGATTATCAAGTACTTGGACCTGAGGCGGCCCATCTTCAAGAAGACGGCGGCCTACGGTCACTTCGGACGCGAATTGCCGGAATTCACGTGGGAATCCATTCACAAGGTCGAGGCCCTGAAGGCCGGCTGCGGCCGGACGACAGGCGGGCAAGGGGGCAGATGATGGAGTGCGACATCAGGGATGCAGCATTGGCCGATCGAGGCAGGGCGAGAATCCTCTGGGCGGACCGGCACATGCCCGTGCTGGCGAGCATCCGCAGCCGCTTTGAACGGGACAAGCCCCTCAAGGGCATCCGGATGGGCGCCTGCCTCCACGTCACCACGGAGACGGCCAACCTCATGCGCACGCTGGTGGCTGGAGGGGCCGAAGTGGCTCTCTGCGCCAGCAACCCCCTCTCCACGCAGGACGATGTGGCCGCCAGCCTGGCGCGGGATTTCGGCGTGTCGGTGTTCGCCATCAAGGGGGAGGACAACGCCACCTACTACAAGCACCTGGCATCCGTGCTCGACACCAAGCCCATGATCACCATGGACGACGGGGCCGACCTGGTCTCCCTGGCCCACGGCGATCGGCGGGATGCGCTTCAGACCATCCTGGCCGGCACCGAGGAGACGACCACGGGGGTCATCCGCCTCCAGAGCATGGCTAAGCACGGCGTACTGGCTTACCCCATCGTCGCCGTCAACGAGGCCATGACTAAACACTTCTTCGACAACCGTTACGGGACCGGCCAGTCCACCCTGGACGGCGTCATCCGCGCCACCAACATCCTGCTCGCGGGAGCCACGGTCGTGGTCGCCGGGTACGGCTGGTGCGGCAAGGGCGTGGCCATGCGGGCCAAGGGGATGGGCGCCCACGTCATCATCACCGAGGTGAACCCCGTGAGGGCCATCGAGGCCATCATGGACGGCTTCCTGGTCCAGCCCATGGCCGAGGCCGCCGGGGTGGGCGACCTCTTCATCACCGTCACCGGCAACAAGCACGTCATCCGGACGGAACACTTCCTCGCCATGAAGGACGGGGCCATAGTCTGCAACAGCGGCCACTTCAACGTGGAGCTCCAGCTCGAGGGCGGCCTCTACGAGATCGCCGCAGCCAAAACCGCGGTCCGCGACTTCGTGGAGGAGTTCGCACTGCCCAACGGCAGGAGGATCTACCTCCTCGCCGAGGGTCGCCTGGTGAACCTCTCCGCCGCGGAGGGCCATCCGGCCGTGGTCATGGATATGTCCTTCGCCAACCAGGCCCTTTCCGCCGAATGGATCCTCCAGCACCGTGCCTCCCTGGGCAAGTCGGTCCACGTGATCCCGGAGGAGATCGACCTGGAGATCGCTCGGATCAAGCTGGGCACCCTCGGATACCGGATGGACACCCTCACCGAGGAGCAGCAGCGATACCTCGCCTCCTGGCAGGAGGGGACGTAAAGCCCCAAGGGCGAGGTGTGGCCCCAACGGGCTTTGCCCGTGGGACGCGGGCCCGGAGGGCAGTACGACGATTCGTCAGGCCTGGCCTGGGAATCGGAGAAGGAAGCCCTTGGCCCTCCCCGCTCAAGAGACAATGGCTTCCGCCCGTGTGTCCGAGAGCCGGCCGAAGCCACCCGCGTTTCAACCGCGGAATTTGGTCCAAGGGGCGCCTCCTGGCCCGGCCTTCGGGGAGGGCTTATACTGAACATACCTGAAGAGCCTTCGGGTGAGAGCGCCGTTTACGGCGGGCGAAATGAGAGGGCCGGCGGGGGGCGCGAAGGTGCCCCTTTATCTTTTGTAGCGCCGGCCCTCGCGTGAGGCGGTCACTCGGCGGCTGGTGGAGGCCCTGCGGCTCCGGGGAGGTGAGGTCCATGGCCAAGAAGGTCGTTCACGTCGTGGGTACCGGGACGATCGGAGAACCGCTCATCGGGCTCTTGTGCGACATGCGCGAGCCGCTGGGCATCGACGAGGTCACCTTCCACAAGCGGTCGCCCCTCCTGGAAGAGCGCTCCAAGGTCCGAGCCCTCCTGGAGCGCGGGGCGCAGCTGGCCACCGATCCGCCCGTCATGGAGGGATTCAGGAAGATGGGGCTTGAGCCTTCCATGAGCCAGGAGGAAGCGGTCCAGCGGGCCTGTGTGGTGATCGACTGCACGCCCGTGGGCAACGAGACGAAGGAGAAGCTCTACCTTCCCATCGGCCGGAAGGTCAAGGGTTTCATCGCCCAGGGCAGCGAGTTCGGCTTCGGCAAGATGTACGCCCGGGGGATCAACGACCGGGCGCTGGTCCCGGAGGAGGACCGGTTCATCCAGGTGGTCTCCTGCAACACGCACAACATCGCCGTGATCCTGCACACCCTGGGGATGGACAACGGGAACAGCCCGCAGAACCTGGTGGAGGGACGTTTCGTCTGCATGCGGAGGGCCAACGACATCAGCCAGGACTCCTCCTACGTGCCCTCGCCCCAGGCTGGGAAGCACGAGGACCCCGATTTCGGCACCCACCACGCCCGGGACGCCTGGCACCTCTTCAAGACCCTCGACCTCGACCTGGATCTCTTCTCCTCCGCCATCAAGCTGAACACGCAGTACATGCACATCATCTGGTTTCAGCTCAGGGTGAGGAAGCCGGTCACCCGCGAGAAGCTCCTGGCCGCCGTGGATGAAAACCGGCGGGTGGCGGTGACCTACAAGAAATCGGCCAACATGGTCTTCTCCTTCGGGAGGGACCACGGCCACTTCGGGCGGATCCTCAGCCAGACCGTGCTTCCCGTCCACTCCCTGGCGGTCCACAGGGGCACCGAGATCACCGGCTTCTGCTACACGCCCCAGGATGGCAACTCCCTCCTGTCCAGCGTGGCGGCGGCCACGTGGCTCCTGAACCCGGAGGACTACGAGAAGCGCATGGACTGTCTGAGGCCCTTCATTTTCCAGGAGGTGTAGGGGGCTTTCGACGACCTTGCGGGGGGGGTGTGTTGCGTTTTGCAGGGCGTTGGGTATAATGGGTGGCAGGAAAACAAGGGAGGCCGTGCATGAGCGAAACCGGGTCTGTGGGTGGCGGGAAACCCTATGCCGACGACGACAAGATTTTCCTCTTCTTGGCGTACTTCGGGATCTTTTCGCTGATCCCCTTTTTCATGTATCGGGATAAGCGTTCCGATCCCCAGAAGGAGTACGTCTACTGGCACTCGCGTCAGGGTCTCGGGCTGACCATCGTGGCCGTGATCGTCTGGATCTGCGGCATGGTGGGCATGTTCATCCCGTTCCTGAACATCCTGGTGGGACTGATCCTCTGCGTGTGGTGGATTTTGGTCCTGGTCATGATGATCATGGGCTGGGTGAAGGCGTTCGGCGGCCAGAAGTGGGAGATGCCCGGCATTTCCAAGATCGCCCAGATGTTCAACTGAAAAGGCCCGAAAGGGTAGAATGGTGGGGGCCTGCTGGTCAGGCCCCCTTTTCGTTTTGATCTGGCGGAGAGTGTCGCCGGAAGGGGTGTTGCAGTGAACCCAAGGTTTGCGCTGGGAGTGGATACGAGTACCCGCAGGCTCGGCCTCGCCCTCGTGGATGAGGGCGGGGCGGTGGTCGCGGCCCGCGAAGAGGCCACCGCGACCCATGCCACGCGGCTCGTCCCGGCCCTCGAATCCCTTCTCGCCGGCTGCGGAGCCGGGCGGGGGGATCTGTGCGCCATCGGTGCCGTCACGGGCCCCGGCTCCTTTACCGGCCTGCGCATCGGCCTGGCCTCCGCCCTGGGCCTCTCCCGCGCCCTCTCCATTCCGGCGTACGGCCTTCAGAGCCTCAGGGCCATCGCCCTCGCCGTGCAGGCCGAGGGGGCCGGGCTGGCGGTCATGGATGCGCGCCGCTCCCAGGTTTACTGCCAGCGGTTTCTCAGGAGAGAGGGGGACGTGATGTCCCTGGGGGAGCCAGGGGCGCTGGCGGCGGAACGGGTACTCGATGAGATGCCGTCGCCGACGTGGGCGGCAGGAGACGGGGTGGCGCTGGTGCGAGGTTGGCCTGGGGAGTGCCGGCTCATCGGCGAAGTCCCGAACCTCGCCGTACCCGCCGCCCGGGTGGCGCTCGCCGCCATGGCTTCGGGCGAGCCCACCGCGAGGCTCCTCCCCACTTATGTGCGCCCGCCCGACGTCCGCCTTCCGGCGGAGGTTTGACCGCCCGGGGGAGGGGGGCTACACTACGAGCTGTCGCCGAGGGACGATGCGCTACCAAGAACCGGTCTTCAGACCCCCCTCCGAGGCCGACAGCCTTATTTTCCAGGCCACCGTCGGCTGCTCCCACAACACGTGCACCTTCTGCGCCATGTACCGCAACAAGCGCTTCGAGGTACGGCCCCTGGACGAGATGCTGGATGAAATCGCCGAAGCAGGACGTCTCTGGCCCGAGACGGCGAGGGTCTTCCTGGCGGACGGGGACGCCCTGGCGGCGCCCACCGAGCACCTGATGGAGATCCTGCGCTCTCTCTCCGCGGCCTTCCCGAAGCTGAGGCGGGTGAGCCTCTACGCCACGCCCCTGAACCTCCTGTCCAAGGTTCCGGAGGAGCTGAGGGCGCTTGCGGGCGCGGGGTTGACCCTCTTCTACGTAGGGCTGGAATCGGGGAGCGATGCGGTGCTCCGCCGCGCGGCCAAGGGGATCGATGCCGCATCTGCGGTGGAGGCCATTCGCCGCGGACAGGATGCCGGGCTGCGCTCCTCGGTGATGGTTCTGCTGGGGCTGGGCGGGAGCGAGGGATCGGAGGAACACGCCCTGGCGACGGCCCGCGCGGTGAACGCCATTCAACCCCACTACCTCTCCGTGCTGGCGTGGTTCCCCGTTCCCGAGGCGCCGCTATTCCGTCAGATGGCCGCCTCGGCGTTCTCGCTGCCCGGCGATCTCGCCCTCATCCGCGAACTGGGGCTGCTGGTGGGGGCGCTGGATCTCAAAGACACGGTATTCAGGGCCAATCACGCGTCCAACCCGCTTCCCATAGGCGGCCGTCTCTCGCGTGACACACTCAAGATTCTCTCCGCCATCAGGGCCGCCGAGCGTGGGTCGCTCCCGCTGCGGCCCGCCTATTTGAGGGGTGTTTGATGCGCCGTCGTCGCGTCTCCGTCCTTTTTCTCGTCGCGCTCGCGCTGGGATTGGTCGCCCGAGCCGACACCGTTCAAGACCTCCAGCGGGCCGCCCTGGCGGACCTGTGGGCCTGGCGAGGCCAGGCCCGGGCCATCGTGGCCCTCTATCGCGCCTATGGGTACCTGGATGCGACGGATTCGCCGGCGGCCTTCGAAAAAGCGCTCCAGCAGGTCCTGAATGCCCCCGATGCGGCGCCGGAGGTGAAAGCCCAGGTGGCGCACCTTCTCGCCCGGCAGGACCGCGACCTCGGGAAGGTCCAGGAGGCGCAACGCCTGGAGGCGCAGATGGGCTACGTCCTCTCCTGGCGGGTCATCGGCCCCTTCGACGACGAGAACAAGCAGGGCTTCGACGCCGTCTATCCCCCCGAGACCAAGCTCGACATGGGGGCCTCCTACGTGGCCAAGTCCCACCCCGTGAGCTGGAGGGCCGTCCCCGAGCGGCTGGTGAACGGCGTAGTCCCCCTGGACCAGGTCATGGACCCCACGGAAAACGTGGCGGGCTACGCCCTCACCTTCATCAGAGTGCCGAAGGACACGCCGTGCGTCTTGCGGGGCGGCTACAACGAGGCCTACAAGCTGTGGGTCGACGGCGACCTGGTCGCCAGCCGGAAGCGATACAACGGAAGGGCCTTTGACCAATTCGCCGACGGGTGCACCCTTCGCAAGGGCTGGAATGCCTTGCTCGTGAAGGTCTGCAACAGCGACGGGGGATGGAACTTCGAGCTTCGCCTCACGGATGAAAAGGGGCGGCCGCTCTCCGGATGGACCTCGACCTCCGACCCGGCGGCGGTGAAGGAGCCGCTGGACAAGGTCCTGGCCAAGAACGGTCTGCCTCCCAAGGGCATGGAGGTGAACGATCCGGGCGAGGCGCTGAAGGCCCGTTCGGAATCTCACCCCGATGCCGGAAGCCTGGAAGACTACGGCCAGTACCTCCTGGCCATGAGGACGTTCGACCGAGGCGATACCTCCCACCTGGAGATCCTGCGCAAGGCTGCCGAGGCCTCCTCAAGCGACCCCGTTCCCTGGCTGGTGCTGGGAGATGCCGAACGGGATCACAACAAGCGCAGGGCCGATTACCAGAAGGCCCTGGACGTCGCTCCCAAGAACCCCCTGGCCCTGGAGCGGATGGCCCGCCACTACCTGGATCGGGGCATGCCCTTTCCTGCCCTCCAGTACCTCGACCGCGCCGTGGCGGCCGAACCCGACTGTCTGCCCACCAGGGCCTTGCAGTGCCAGGTCCGGCTACAGTTCGCCAGCGAAGGCATCGGCGACGCCGATCTTCAGGCGCTCTATTCGGCCCATCCGGGCTGCGCCGTGGTCCAGCTGGCCTACCTGGCCTCCCTCAGAAAGCTGGGCGACCCGGCGCAGGAAACCGAGACGATGGAGCGTTACCGCGAGACCCATCAAGAAGACACGGGCGCCTGGTACGATGCCATCGCCGATGAGGTCCGAACGGGACACACCGGCCGGGTTCTCGAACTCTTCACCCAGATGGAGGCCCGGTTCCCCCTGGACCGCATGCTGATCTACCGGCATGCCTCCTACCTTCTCGCGCAGAACCAGCCGAAGGAGGCCGAAGGACTGGTAGCCGCCGCCTTGAAATGGTGCCCCGACTGGCCCGAGGGGCATGACCTGCAGGGCGATCTGCTGAGGGCCCTGGGCGACTCCTCCAAGGCGCTCGCCGAGTACCAGGCAGCGCTGACCCTGCGACCGCAAATGGAATCCGTCAAGCGAAAGGTGTCCTTTTTGAGCCCGCAGGGGGAGGGGTTCGAGAGCCAGTACAGGGTTGAGCCGAAGGACCTTCCCACGGCCCTAGGCACCTTCTCCGGGCAGCAGGCGGTGGTGCTGCTGGACAACACGGCCATCAAGGTCCAGCCCAGCGGACTGTCGAGCCGCTACGTGCAGATGGTGATACAGGTCCTCCAGCCTGCGGCCGCGCAGCAGCTTCAGACCTGGCCCATCACCTTCGACCCCGACCGGCAGGAGGTGCGCATCCTGGATGCCTCCATCCTGAAGCCCGACGGGACGAAGGTTCACGCCGACGTCATGGTGACGGACGCGCTCTCCGATCCCCGGTACCGCCTCTACTACCGCAATCGGAACATGGTGCTCTCCTTCCCTTCGCTCAGCGCCGGCGACCGCCTCTGGATCGAATACAAGATCTCGGACATCGGCGAGCGCAACGAGTACGGACGGTACTTCGGCGACATCGAGACCTTCGCCGGGCAGAGCCCCATCCTCCTGAAGCAGTACACCCTGATCATGCCGTCCGACCTGCCCCTCTACGTTCATGCCGAGCGGCTGAGCACCGAGCCCATTGTCGTGACCCGCAGTTCGGAGAAGATCTACCGGTGGGTGGTGCGGGACATCCCGCAGGTGGAGCAGGAGCCGGACATGCCTGGCTTCACGGACGTCCTTCCCTACCTCCACGTTTCCACCTTCCAGGATTGGGACGCGATGGGGGCCTGGTACGCCAAGTTCATCAGCGACCAGTGGCAGGTGACGCCCGAGGTGAAGGCCAAGGTGGCCGAGCTGATTCAGGGCGCCACCACCACGGAGGCCAAGGTGTCGGCCATCCACCGCTGGGTGGTCCAGCAGACGCACTACGTTGGCCTGGAGTTCGGGGTCCACGGGTTCCGTCCGTACAAGGTGGGCCAGATCTTCGAGCGTCGGTTCGGCGACTGCAAGGACAAGGCCATTCTGACGGCGGCCATGCTCCGCCAGGCCGGATTGGACGCCTGCATGGTGCTCGTCCGGACGCGGGACCTGGGGAGCATCTACCCGACGCCGGCGTCCCTGGCGATCTTCAACCACGCCATCACCTACGTGCCTGAGCTGAACCTCTTTCTGGATGGGACCGCGGAGTACTCGGGTCTCCACGAGCTGCCCTACCAGGATCAGGGCGTCTGGGTGCAGCTCGTATGGCCCGACGGCCGCACCAAGCGGATGGAGACGCCCGTGGACAAGGCGGCCGACAATCAATACCGTGCCGTCTACCGGGTGGAGGTCCCGGCCTCGGGAACCTCGGCCGAGGCGCGGGGCGCGGTCACCGTGATCGGCCAGCAGTGCGCCTGGCTCCGGCGGCGCTTTCAGGACAAGGACAAGCTGAGGGAGCAGCTCGAAAAGGACATCTCGGGCGCCTTTCCGGGGACGCACCTTTCGAGCGCCACCGCGAGCGACCTGGCGGACCTCTCCTCGCCCGTCACCTTCTCCTTCGATGGCACGCTGGGCCAGGTGGTCAGCCCCGACGGGGAGCACGAGGTCTCGCTTCCGGTTTGGATGGGCCAGCTCAATCTCTTCGCCGGCTTCGCCGCGTTGGCCCAGCGGCACTATCCGCTCGAGATCGACTACCCCTGGGTGCAGGAGTACGACGTCACCTTCACGCTGCCTCGAGGAGCCACCGCCAAGGCCATGGCACCGGTGTCCATCCATACGCCCTTCGGGTCGGTCACCAGGACCTTCAGCGGGGGAGAGAGGCAGGTGTCGGTGAAACTTACGGTGGAACTCGGCGTCCGCGAGGTGAGCCCCCAGGACTATCCGGCTTTCAGGGCCTTCTGCCAGGCGGCCGACAAGGCCGCGGGAGAGCGCTTGCGGGTTCAGCTGGCTGGAGGTAAGCCATGACGCGCCGCAACATCCGTCCGAGCTTCTGGGCCGTCGCACTGACCATCGGGATCTCTCTCTCCCCGGCCGTCTGGGGCTCCGGACTGACCCCCGGGTGGCAGGCTCTGCTGGAGGGGAAGAGCCCCGCCGAGGCGGAGGCGGCCCTGAGGAGGGACCTGGAGCGTGACCACAGCGATGCTTCGACCAGCTACGCCCTGGCCCTCCTGGAGGAGGCCAAGGGAGAGCGTGAAAAGTCTCTCGTGACGGCGGTTGAGGGGCTCCGCAACGCCCCCTCCAGCCCCTTGACTTTCCTGCTCCAGGATTTCATCAGCGACGACGCCACCTTCGACCAGGCCAGCACCCGCCTCGTGAGGGACTCCATCCCGCAGTTGGCCGAGGAGAAGGGATTGGACCCGCTGGTGCGGTTCAACCTGCGCTGGCTGGGCTTCCAGCTCGCCGCCCGCTCGGGCGATCCGGAGTCGAGTAAGAAGGCCATGGCCGAGTCCGGATTCGTTTCGGCGGCCTACTACTCCCGCCCTGAAACGACGCTGAGCCGGATCGACTTCTACAAGGCCTCTCCTGCGGAGCAGGGCAAGCTCGATTCGGAGAAGTGGACGCGGACCACCTTCCGCACGGTCGACGTCCGCCCGCCCCTGTACGCCACGGTGCGCAACCGGGAATCCAACTATTACATTCTCGTGCCGTTCACCGTGGACAAGCCCCAGGAGGCGCTGCTCTACTTCAACGCCTCCAAGAGCTTCCGCGTGATCCTGGACGACAAGGTCCTGCTGACCAAGGACGTGTTCAACATTCAGGAGAATCCGACGGTGGTGCGCCGTGTGGCCCTCTCTGCCGGGGCGCACCGGCTGCTCATCAAGGTCCACGCCACGGGCGGCGACCAGGGGATCCACCTGGCGCTCCTCGACGCGGAGGGCGACCCGCTCGCCATCGTGGTGCCGCAGGGAGCCCAGCCCCCCGCGGGTCCGACGGCGGGATTCAAGGACGAAGGGGACTGGCAGGGTGCCTTCCCGGCCGCCTTCCCCAAGGACGATCCCCGCCGCCAGGCATTCCTGTCGCTCTGGCAGCGGTGGCAGGGCGACGTGGCCAGCGGGCGCCTCACCATGGAGGCGGCCGCCGACCAGGCCCCCAAGTGCTTCCTGTGGAACTTGCTGGCGGCCCGCTTCTACCTGCTCGAAGCCGACGACCTTCCGCAGAAGATCGCGCAGAGCAGGGCCGAACGGTTCGTGGACCGGTGCCTGGAGCTTGCGCCGAACACCCCCATGGCGACCTACTTCAAGGCCGTCCTTCAGGGGGCGAACTCAGATTCGGACGACGACCTGATCGCCTTGCGGAAGCTCGTGCACGACGCGCCCACCGATCCCCGGTGGTTCGTTGCCCTCGCACAGAGACTCGAAGGGCGCGGCTGGATCGTGGATGCACGCAAGGTCCTGGAGGAGGCCTCCTCCTACCATCCCGAATGCGAGAGCGTCGAGACGGCGTGGATCTCCTATTTCCAGCAGCTCCCGGATCCCAGGGGACAGATGGAGGCGATCCGCCGGCTGGAAAAGCTGCGCGACGCCGACCCCGAGCTCGAGGAGTTCTACTCGGGCACCCGGCAGTGGCCCCAGCTCCACGCGCTCCTGCTGGAGGAGGCCAAGCGCTTCGGGGACCGCGACCGCCAGTTCGACTACAGGCTGGCCGGCGTGGACGTGCGTCTGGGCCGGTACGCGGCCGCGAAAACCCGTCTGGATGGGCTCCTGGCCCTGGACCGATCGGACGTGGACGTGGCTTTGCAGCTCGCGCGGTGCGATTTCCTCATGGGAGATCGCGCGGCGGGGTTCAAGGTGTGGGAGGAGTTGAAGAAGGCCAAGCCCGACGCCTTCCAGGTGGACCTTGCGCGCATGGCCCTCGGCCAGCCGTGGCCGTTCCAGGACAAGCACGTCTCCCTGGAGCAGGTCCTCAAGGAGGACAAGTCTTCCGCGCCGGACAAGGCGCCCTCATCCATGCTCCTGGACCAGATGTTCACGCGGGTCGAACCGGACGGCTCCTCCCTCGAGCGCTACCACGGCATCCTCAGGATCAACGACAAGGAGGGGGTGGACCGGGAGGGCGAGCAGTCGCTTCCGGGGCAGGTGATCCTCTCCATACGCACCATCAAGCCCGACGGCAGGATCCTGGAGCCCGAGCAGATCCCCGACAAGAGCACCATCAGCCTTCAGGGGCTCGAACCGGGCGACCTGGTGGAGTACGAGTACATCACCCTGAAGCCACCCACTTTCGTCAAGAAGAACGCCTACGTCACCTCCCAGGTGTGGCTGTTCCAAGACATCGACAAGCCGTTCCACAGGACCCAGTGGTTCATCGAGTACCCCAAGTCCATCCCCATGCAGTTCGCTGAGAAGCACCTGCCTTCGCCGGGGACTTCGGGAACCGTCGGGAACCTCCTCTACAGGGACTGGGATTATCGGGACATGCCGCGGGCGCCGCGCGAGCCCGACACGCCCAACCGCATGCTCTTCCTGCCCATGGTGGAGGCGGTGGGAGGCATCGACTGGAAGGACGTGGGGCTCTTCCTCAAGGACGGAATCACCGGCGCCTTTCAAGTGACCCCCGAATTGGAGCAGCGATACAGGGAGGCCGTGGGCGACGCGTCCACCCCCGAGCAGAAGCTCGGCCGCATGGTGAAGTACGTCCTCCAGGCGATCGACGGCGAGAATCAGACCTCGTGGCAGGACCCGACGCAGACCCTGCTGACCCGACAGGGGAGCCGCCTGCCCGTGATGTGCGCATTCCTCCGGCTGGCGGGGATTCCCTTCCGCGTGCTCATAGCCGAGGCCGTGCCGGACCGGGCGGGGGACAACCTGCCGCGCCTCGGACAGTTCGGCTATCCCGTCCTGGAGGTGGATCTCAAGGGAGCACCGCCCCGGTACATGGTGCTCTCCAGCCCCTTCAGGGCTCCCGACGTCCTCCCTTGGTACCTCCAGGGGGCCCGGGCGCTGGACATCACCTCCGACGAGCCTTGGAAGCGCGTGACCATTCCCGCGGACTTCTCTCCCTGGAAGTCGGCCAAAGAGACCGAGGTGAGAACCCTCCAGCCCAACGGGGACATGGAGCTGGACTACCTGTCCTCCCTGGACCCCGAGGTCTCCGAAAACCTTCGCTCCAGCCTCAACAAGATCGCCAAGGACCAGTGGCAGCGCGTCATGCAGGTGGCCCTGTCCAAGCGCTACGGGGACATCGACCTGAAGGAATATCACCTGGAGGGGCTGGACGACATCCTGAAGCCTCTGCACTGGAACTACAGGCTTCTCGTAAGAGCCTACGCCGATGAGGTGGGTGGCCGTCTCACCGTGGCCGACCCGCTGCCGGCGCTGCACCTGGCGCAGGCCTTCGCAAGCCTGAAAGATCGCACGCTCCCGTTGACCACGGGCGGCCCCGTCTTCATCAACCAGGAGATAACCATCGTCCTGCCGCCCGGATTCAGCACGGACTACCGACTGCAGGATCTCGATCTCAAGACCCCGTTCGGCAGCTACCTTTTGAAGGGCCGCATGGAGGGAGGCCGGCTGGTGATCCAAAGGCGCGTGGAGATCCCGTACGAGATCGTGTGGCCCGACCATTACCAAGCCTTCGCCCAGTTCCTGCGGGCCATCGATGAGGCGGAGTCGGGCCAGCTCGTGCTCAAGGGGCCGTGAGCGCCGCGCAATTGATTAACAGCCGGGCGCTGGGGTAGATTGGGTCCAAGACGGGGGTGTACATGGCCCATCCTCTCAAGGATTTCATGGTCCCTTACCGCAAGGGAGAGATCATCTTCTACGAGGAAGAGCCGGGGGCGGAGATGTTCATCGTCCAGTCCGGCCGCGTCGAGATCTATAAGCTCGTGGGCGGTGAGAAGCGGTTTCTCCGGGTCATGGAGAAGGGCGACTTCTTCGGCGAGATGAGCCTCCTCGAAGGGATTCCCAGGACCGCCACCGCGGAGGTGGTGGAAGACGCCGAGGTTATCGTCATCAACGGCGCCACCTTCGATCAGATGATCAAGAGCAACATCGAGATCGCGGTCCGCATGCTGAGGAAGCTCTCGGCCCGGCTCAGGGAGACGACGGACCAGTTCCAGAAGCACCTGCTGGAGGAGGGGAAGGCCATGCCCCCTGCGGGCGACGAGGTGGCGCCGGCCTCCCACGAAGAGGCGGCCGGTGAACAGGAGAGGCCCCCCGTGATCGCGCAGTTCCTGATGGAGGGATCGCTCAAGGTCTTCCCCATCCACAGGGACATCTCCCTGATCGGGCGACGCGACCCCGTGACGGGGGTGGTTCCCGACGTGGACCTCACGGACGAGGACGTGAAGCGAAGCGTTTCCCGGCGGCACGCCAAGCTGATTCACAGCAACGGGCAGTTCTACATCGTCGAAGAGGTGGGGACGCTCAACGGGACCTTCGTGAACGGCAAGAGGATCCCGACCGGCATCCTCACGCCGATCAAGTCCGGAAGCCACGTGGGCTTCGGCACGCTGCGGGTGAAATTCGTGGAGCCGAGCCAGAAAAAGGGGGGTGACGCATGAGAAAGGGACTCGTCTTGGTGGGAGGCCGGCGGACTCCCATGGCGGAATACAACGGGGAGCTGGCTCATCTCTCGGCCGTGGACCTCGGCGTGCACGCCTCCAGGGCCGTCCTCGACCAGACGGGGGTGGAGCCCGGCCAGGTGGACCACGTCGTCTTCGGGAACGTCCTGCAGACCTGCGAGGATGCCATCTACCTGGCGCGCCACATCGGGCTGAGGACGGAGATCCCCGTGGAGGTTCCCGCCCTGACCGTGAACCGCCTCTGCGGTTCGGGCTTCCAGGCCATCGTGAGCGGGGCCCACATGCTCCTGCTCGACGAGGCCTCCGTGGTGCTCGCGGGGGGCACCGAGAGCATGAGCCAGGCCCCCTACGCGGTGCGCGGCGCCAGGCAGGGGCTGCGCCTGGGGCACGCGCCCTTCGTGGACACCCTCATGGAATCCCTGACCGACAGCTACTGCAAACTCCCCATGGCCGTCACGGCGGAGAACCTGGCCGAGCGCTGGTCCATATCCAGGGAAGATCAGGACCGCCTCGCGATCCGCTCCCAGCGGACCGCCGAGGAGGCGCGCCGGGCGGGCAGGCTGGCCGACGAAGTGGCGCCCGTTCCGCTCAAAGACAAGCGGAAGGGAGAGGTCCTCTTCGACGAGGACACGCATCGAAAGCCGGAGAGCACCTTCGAGGCCCTCTCGAAGCTCCGGCCCGCCTTCCGAAAGGAGGGGAGCGTGACGGGGGGCAACGCCTCCGGGATCGTGGATGGCGCCGCGGCCACCGTCGTCACCAAGGAGGAGACGGCGGCACGCCACGGATGGCCCGTGCTGGGATTCCTGAGGGGCTGGTCCTATTCGGCGGTGGAGCCCTCCATCATGGGATTCGGTCCCGTTCCGGCCATCCAGAAGCTCCTCAAGGCCGAGGGCCTGACGAAGGATCAGATCGATCTTTTCGAGATCAACGAGGCCTTCGCCGCGCAGTATCTCGCCTGCGAGAAGGCCCTGGAACTGGACCGCGAAAAGGTGAACGTGAATGGGGGCGCCATCGCCCTCGGACACCCGCTCGCGGCCACGGGAACGCGGCTCGTGATCACCCTGCTGTACGAAATGCGCCGGCGCGGGGTGCGATTCGGCGTTGCGTCGGCCTGCATCGGCGGAGGCCAGGGCATGGCGCTCCTGCTCGAACGCGCCTGATCCGCCCGAGGCGCACCGTCGGAGCGCCCCGATTTCGGCCTGCTCGAAAGAGGAGAGAGCATGGACCTGCACAACACGACTTACGAAGTGAAGGAGGGCGTGGCCCTCCTGACGGTCAACCGTCCGGACAAGCTCAATGCCCTGAACCGGGCGACCCTGGAGGAGATCGGCCTAGCCCTGGACGAGGCCGAGCTGGACGGCTCGGTGGGCGCCCTGGTGATCACCGGGTCGGGAGATAAGGC
Source organism: Acidobacteriota bacterium (assembly GCA_021778515.1). Classification (GTDB taxonomy): domain Bacteria; phylum Acidobacteriota; class UBA4820; order UBA4820; family DSQY01; genus DTPS01. The sequence continues at coordinate 52,996 of JAJYCJ010000005.1, read as the reverse complement.
CTTCGTCGCGGGCGCCGACATCGGGGAGATCGCCGAGCTGGACGCCTCCGCCGGCCGCCGGTTCGCCCTCTTCGGCCAGAACCTCTTCAGGCGCATCGAGACCTTCCCCAAGCCCGTCATCGGGGCGATCAACGGCTTCGCCCTCGGCGGGGGATGCGAGCTGGCCATGGCGTGCCACATGCGCCTGGCCTCGGAGACGGCTCAGTTCGGCCAGCCCGAGATCAACCTCGGGATCATCCCCGGGTACGGCGGGACGCAGCGGTTGTCCCGACTCGTGGGCCGGGGGCTGGCCCTGGAGGTCCTCCTGTCGGGCGATCGTGTCCCCGCCCAGAGGGCCTACGAGATCGGGCTGGTGAACGCCGTAGTGCCGAAGGAAGAGCTGGTGAGCAGGGCCCTCGCCCTGGGAGCGCGCCTGGCCTCCAAGGCCCCGCTCGCGGCGCGATACATCCTCGAGGCGGTCCAGGCCGGCGTGGAGATGCCGATGGAAGAGGGCTGCTACCTGGAGGCGACCCTCTTCGCCCTGAGCTGCGCCAGCGAGGACATGAAGGAGGGGACCAAGGCCTTCCTGGAAAAGCGGAAGCCCAGCTTCCGGGGACGCTGAGGTAGCCCCTGGAGGGAGGGATTGGTCGAATGCCGGGCAGGCACGAGGAGTGGATCTACGACTGGAACGGCCGCGACGGTTTCAGCGGAAATCCGGCGAAGTTTCCCTCCAGGGTCCAGCTGAACGACGAGACCCTGCGGGACGGCCTCCAGAGCCCATCGGCCAAGGCTCCTCCACTTCAGGCCAAGAGAGACTTTCTTCATCTGTTGGTGCGCCTGGGCATTCATTCCCTGAACATCGGCCTCCCCGCGGCCGGCCCCCAGGCCTACGAGGACACCCTCTTTCTCGCCAGGGAGGTGCACCGCGGTGGGCTCCCGCTGGCGCCCAACTGCGCGGCGCGCACCCTCGAGAGGGACATCCGGCCCATTCTCAAGATCGCCCAGAAGGTGGGGATGCCCATCGAGGTGGCGGTGTTTCTCGGTTCGAGCCCCGTGCGCCACTACGCCGAGGGATGGGATCTTCCCTTTCTCCTCAAGGCCACCCGCGAATCGGTCTCGCTGGCGGCGCGGGAGAAGATGCCCGTCATGTACGTCACGGAGGACACCACCAGGGCCCGGCCCGAAATCCTCCGGGATCTCTACCTGGCGGCCATCGAGTGCGGCGCCCGCCGGATCTGCGTCGCCGACACGGTCGGGTTCGCGACGCCCGGCGGTGCCTACCGGATTGTCCGGTTCCTCAGGAACCTGATCGAGGAGACCGGGGAGCCCGTCCAGGTGGACTGGCACGGCCACATGGACCGGGGCCTCGGGCTGATCTCCACACTGGCGGCGCTGGAGGCCGGGGCGGACCGGCTGCACGGGTCGGCCCTCGGAGTGGGGGAGCGCGTGGGCAACACGCCCATGGACCTCATCCTGGTCAACCTGAAGCTCATGGGCCTGTGGGATGGTGAGCTCACGCCGCTGGTCGATTATGTGGACTGGGTGGCTCGCTGGGTGGGGATATCCATCCCCTGGAACTACCCCGTGTTCGGCAGGGACGCCTACCGCACCGGCACGGGCGTGCACGCTTCAGCCCTGCTCAAGGCCCTCAACATGGGGAACAAGGAGCTCGTGGACCTGGTCTACTCGTCGGTGCCTGCCTCGTGGGTGGGCCGGCAGCAGACCATCGAGGTGGGGCCCATGTCGGGCGAGTCCAACGTGGTCTTCTGGCTCCACCAGCACGGCGTGGAGCCCGCGCCGGAGAAGGTGACCCAGATCTGCCGCGCCGCGAAGGAATCCGACCACATGCTCTCGGACGATGAGATCCGGGATATCTTGCAGCGGATGGAGGAGTCGTGAGCCGCCGCTGGAACCGGAAGGAGTGGGAGGCGTTCCTCGAGGAGCTCAAGGAGGCTCTTCGCAAGATGGGGATCGACTTCCGCGAGACCTCCCGGATACGGAGCGCCGGCGCCCTCTGCGTGGTCAGGGGCCGAAAGGTGCTGATCGTGAACCGGTACCTGGATGCCGAGGAGAAGGCCGAGCTCGTCCGCCGGGAGGTGGCCGGCGCGAACCTGGAGGAGCTCTTCCTGAAACCCGGCGTGAGGGAGTTCCTTGGAGGATAACAGGCCGGTACACACCGTCTTCATCGGCCAGCTCTGCGTTCAAACCGGGGCCTGTTCGCTGGCGGTGTACGGGCTCGGTTCCTGCGTGGCGCTGCTCCTGTACGACTCCGAGGCCGGGGTCGGCGGGCTGGCCCACGTGCTGCTGCCCGGCGAACCCCCCCGGGGGACCGAGCGGGCAGGCCTGCCGGCCAAGTACGGAGTGGAGGCGCTACCCTCCCTGTCCAAGGCCCTCGTGGGCGTAGGAGCGAGACCGGCTCGAATGAGGGCGGCCCTGGTGGGCGGTGCCCGGCTGTTCCAGGGAGCGGAGCTCCTGGACACGGGCATAGGGGCCAGGAATGTGGAGCGACTCAGGGCCCTGCTTGCGGAAGGCGCCGTGCCGCTGGCGCTCGAACTGACGGGGGGGAGCCAGGGCCGGACCCTCCGTTTCGACCTGCCGGAGTGTCTCTTGAGGGTGCGCACCCTCAGGGGCGGCTGGGAGTCCTTCGGGCTGGGCGGAGGCGTTGCGTAACCCGCGGCCTCTGCGTGGCAAGGTTGGCGGCCGAAGGAAGAACGGAAGGTTGAAAGGCCTGGGGGAAGGAAGGGCGATGAACGAAGAGCGGGAGTCCGGCGCGCCGGACCTATCGGCTTTGAAGATCGATCCGGCGGAGCGGGGAAGCGGCCGCCTTTCGCGGCGTTGGTGGATCGCCGCTGGCGCCGTCGCGGTGCTGATCCTCCTGCTCATCGCGGCCTGGGCCTCCACTCGAACGGTGTCCGTGGAGACCGCGGCCGTCCGTCCGGCCTCGGGCGTGGAGGCCGCGACGGTGCTCAACGCCAGCGGCTACGTGACGGCCAGGCGCAAGGCCACGGTGGCGGCCAAGGTCACCGGCAGGGTCAGCGAGGTCCTGGTGGAGGAGGGGATGCACGTGACCGCGGGCCAGGTGCTCGCGCGGCTGGACGACTCGGACGCGCGAGCGGCCTACCAGGCCGCCGTGGCGGACCGCCTGGTGGCGGCCGCGGCCATCCCCAAGCTCCGGGTGGACCTGGCCGAGGCGGAGCGGGAGCTGCGCCGGACCGGCGCGCTGGCCGCCAGCGGCTACGCCGACCAGCAGAGCCTCGATCAGGCGCGGGCTTCCGTGGACGGCCTCAAGGCCCAGGTCGTCCTCCAGCGGGACCAGGTCCAGGCCGCCGTGGCCCGGATGGCCGTCGCCCGGAGGGACCTCGACAACTGCGTCATCCGGGCCCCCTTCGCGGGCGTGGCGGTGTCCAAGGACGCCCAGCCCGGGGAGATCGTCTCCCCCGTCTCGGCCGGAGGAGGTTTCACGCGAACCGGCATATCCACCATCGTCGACATGTCCTCCCTGGAAATCGAAGTGGACGTGAACGAGTCCTACATCGCCAAGGTCGAGCCCGGCCAGGAGGTGGTGGCGACCTTGGATGCCTACCCCGACTGGCAGATTCCCTGCAAGGTGCGAACGGTCATTCCTACGGCGGACCGTCAGAAGGCCACGGTGAAGGTGCGCATCGCGTTCGACCGCCTGGACCCTAGGATCCTGCCGGACATGGGGGCGAAGGTGGCCTTCCTGAATCCCGAAGCCCTGAAGCCGGGCAAGGCCAAGGCCCTCGTGCCGGCCGCCGCGGTGCGGGCCGGGAACGGAGGCCCAGTGGCGTTCAAGGTGCTCGACGGCAGGCTCCGGATCACGCCGGTGAAGCTGGGCGAGAAGCGGGGCTCCGAGGTTGAGATCCTCGAAGGCCTCTCACCGGGAGACGTGGTGGCCGTTTCGGGGGTGGATCACTTGAGAGACGGCCAGCGCGTCAAGGTGAAGGGGTCCTGAGCGGGGCTGGGGAAGCGGTTCGAGTGACGCTCGGACCGCGGGGTGCCAGATCTTTCCCCGGCCCGCCTCGGATTCCCTTTCAATGGAAGCAACGAGGGGGCCGCTTCGATGGTCAGACTTGACGATAACGGCGATGCGCTCATCCGGGTCCGCAACCTCGATAAGACCTACCGCCGGGGCGGCCAGGACGTGCACGTCCTGCAGGGCCTGAACCTCTGCGTGGATGAGGGGGATTTCGTGGCCTTCATGGGCCCCAGCGGCTCGGGAAAGACGACCTTGCTCAACCTCCTGGGGGGGCTGGATCTGCCGACGGCGGGGAGCATCACCGTCGCCGGCGACGAGATCACGCGCCTCTCTGGGCCCAAGCTCGCCAACTGGCGGGCCCGCCACGTGGGGTTCATCTTTCAGATGTACAACCTCCTGCCCGTGCTGACGGCTTTTCAGAACGTGGAGCTGCCGCTCATGCTGACCCGCCTCACCAAGCCCCAGCGGCGCCGGCACGTGGAGACGGCCCTGGCCCTCGTGGGGCTTGGTGACCGGACCGACTATTACCCCCGCCAGCTCTCGGGCGGCCAGGAGCAGCGCGTGGCCATAGCTAGGGCCATCGTGGCGGACCCCACCTTCCTGTTGTGCGACGAGCCCACGGGAGACCTGGACCGGCGAAGCGCCGACGAGGTCCTGGCCTTGCTGTCGGCCCTCTCGTCGCGCTACGGCAAGACGGTGCTCATGGTCACCCACGATCCCAGGGCGGCCGAGAGGGCCGAAGTGGTGCTCCACATGGAGAAGGGCGCGCTCGTGGAGGGAACCACGAGCGGGCCGGAGCGCAGCGGGCCCGCGAGCAAGCCGGCGGAGAGATGAAGTACTTCGCCCTGATCTGGTCGAACCTGCGCAGGAAGAAGGTCCGCACCACGCTGACCATAGGCTCCTTCGCGGTGGCCCTCTTCCTGTACGGCCTTCTGGCGGCCATTCAGACGGCCTTCAACCAGGGCGTGGAGGTGGCCGGCGTCGACCGCCTGGTGGTCCGCAACAAGGTCTCCCTCATCATGCCCCTTCCCGTTTCGTACAGGGAGCGGATGCTCCAGATCCCCGGCGTCAAGGCGGTGACCTATGCGACCTGGTTCGGCGGGTACTACCAGGATCCAAAGAACTTCTTCCCCCAGTTCGCGGTGTACAAGGAGACCTGGCTCAAGATTTATCCCGAGTTCAAGGTGCCGCGGGGGGAGTGGGAGGCCTTCCTCCAGGACCGGGAGGGATGCATCGTGGGGCGCAAGACCGCAGAGAGGTTCGGCTGGAAGATCGGAGACCGGGTTCCCCTGGTGGCCTCCATCTTCGGGGGCGTCTGGGAGTTCAACATCCGGGGCATTTACGACGCCGCGCGCAGCGAGGACGACACCACGCAGTTCTGGTTCCGGAGCGACTATCTCGAAGAACGCCGCGCCTGGGGCAAGGGCATGGTGGGCTGGTACGTGGTGCAGGTGGCCGACCCGAACGAGGCCGCCCGCGTGGCCGAGGCCATCGACGGCCGCTTCGCCAATTCCCCGTGGGAGACGTCGGCGGAGAGCGAGAAGGCCTTTGCCGCGGGATTCGTCAAACAGGTGGGAAACATCCAGCTCCTCATTCTCGTCATCGGGGGCGTGGTCTTCTTCACCCTCCTCCTCGTGACCGGCAACGCCATGGCCATGGCCGTCCGCGAGCGGACCGCGGAGCTCGCGGTGCTCAAGACCATCGGATTTACCGACGCATCGGTGCTGTGGCTGGTGCTCGGAGAATCGGTGGCCTACGCCCTCCAGGGAGGAGTGCTGGGATTGGCGGCCGTGAAGCTCTTCACGCTTCGGGGAGACCCCACGGGAGGCCTCCTGCCGGTCTTCTACCTGAGCCCCGGGAAGATGGCCCTGGGGTTGGCGCTCACGGTGGCGGTCGGCGTGGTCTCGGGGATCATTCCCGCCCTCCTGGCCATGCGGCTCAAGATCGTGGAAGCGCTGCGGAGGGTGTGACCATGCGTGGCGAAGGCCGAGGGGCGAAGGTCGAGCGGGAGGAAGCGAGAAGAGGCTCCCCGTTCCTTCAGCTGACCGCTCGCATTCCGCCATTCGCGACCCTGCCCGGAGGGCCTCTTCCGTGAGCGCCATTCCCCTGATCTACAACGTCCGCAGCGTCAGGGCCCGCTGGCGCAGCAACCTCGTGGCGGTCCTCGGCATCGCCGGGGTGGTGGCGGTCTTCGTGGCCATGCTCTCCATGGCCAGGGGATTTCAGCTCACCCTCGTGGACTCCGGTTCACCCTCGAACGCCATCGTCATGAGAGGGGGGGCCACGACGGAGATGGAATCGGTGGTGACGCGGGAGCAGCTCCAGGTGATCGCCGGAGCGCCCGGCGTGGCCCACGACGAGGAGGGCCACCCCCTGGTGAGCGGCGAGGTGTTCGTGGTGGCGGCCTTCCACCATCGCGCCTCCGACTCGGACGCGCTGGCGCCCGTCCGCGGCGTGTCGGAGCAGGCCCTCAAGGTCCATCGCAGCGTCCGCATCGTGAGCGGGCGATTCCTTCGGCCGGGGCTGGCCGAGCTGGTAGCGGGGAAGAGCGCCTCCACGATGTACTCGGGCTTCGGCCTGGGGGACACCCCCAGCTTCGGGGGACGGACCTGGCGCGTGGTGGGGATCATGGACTCGGGCGGAAGCGCCTTCGATTCGGAAGTCTGGGCGGATCAGCCCGTGCTGAGCCAGACCTACAAGCGTCCCGAGGACATCTTCTCATCGGTCACGGTTCGCCTGACCTCTCCTGCCGCCCTGGGTGACTTCAAGAGGGCGCTGGCCTCCGATCCCCGCCTCACGGTGCAGGCCGACCGCGAGACGGACTACTACGCCAAGCAGTCCAGGGCCGTCTCGACCATGATACGGGTCCTGGGATTTCTGGTGGCCTCCGTCATGGGCATCGGCGCAGTGTTCGGCGCCTTCAACACCATGTACTCCTCCGTGGCAGCCAGGGCCCGGGAGATCGCCACCCTGAGGGCGCTGGGCTTCTCAGGCGCGAGCGTGGTGCTTTCCTGGATGGTGGAGGCCCTCTTCATCGCGCTGATCGGCGGCCTGCTGGGCTGCGTCGTGGTGCTGCCCGTCAACGGGTTGACCACCTCTACCCTCAACTGGCAGAGCTTTTCGCAGATCGCCTTCGCCTTCAGGGTGACGCCGGATCTTCTGGCGAAAGGGCTGCTCTTCGCCCTGGTCATGGGCTTCCTCGGCGGCCTCCTGCCGGCCCTGCGCGCGGCCCGGATGCCCGTGGCGACGGCCCTGAGGGAACTCTAGAGACCCTCACCGCGGCCGTGGGCAGCCCGCGCGACGCACCGCCCGTTCCACAGACGTTCCTTCGCGGCCGCGAAGGTCTTACAATGGCTGAGGACATGGACGCGCTCTCTCTGGAACTGGCCGAGCAAGGAGTTGCCGTGGGCTGGGTGGAGGCCCGGGAATGCCTCGTCACCGTTTCGCCCGCGCCCCTGCTTTCTCAACTTGACCTGGCCGTGGCGCAAGCGGTCGAGGGGGAAGCGCGGTCGGCGAACGGCGCCCGCAAGGCCGCCGTCAGGGATCTCCTGCGCTTCGGCGCTTACAAGCCGACGGGACGGGCCAAGCCGGCGAGCGAGTATCTCCTGCGGGAAGCGGTGGAGGGGCGGTTTCCGCGGATCAACATCCTCGCCGACATCAACAACCTGGTTTCCCTGGAGACCCTGCTCCCCATCTCCCTCGTCGATGTGGACGCGGCGGGCGGATGCGCCTTCAGGGTTCGGCGGGGGCGCGAGGGCGAGTCGTACGCGTTCAATCCGTCGGGACAGGTGATCGACCTGCGCGATCTCCTGCTGGTGGCCCGGCTGCCGTCGGATCTTCCCTGCGCGTCGCCGGTGAAGGACAGCCAGGCCACGAAGACCCACGCCGGGACCCGGCGCGCCATGGGGATCATCTACGCGCCGAACGCGCTCGCCGCGGAGGCGAAGGCGGCGGCCGGAAGGATGGCGGAGCTCATGGCGCGCTTCGCGGCGGCGGAGGTATCCTGGGGCATATTGGGGGAAGAGCGTGAACCTTAAGAAGGCGCTGCGCAAGCGCGCCAAGGTCGTCTGGTTGATCGTGGGGCTCCTCCTCCTGCTGGCCGTCGGTTTCGTGGACTACGTGACGGGCTCCCTCCTCTCCCTCTCGGCCCTCTACCTCGTCCCCATCGTCCTGCTCTCCTGGTTCGTCGGTCTCTGGGCCGGGCTGCTGGCCCTGGTGCTCACGGTGCTGGACCTGTTCGCATCGGAGTTCCTGGCCCTCGCACCCGGCCAGCACAGCCTCCTGCCCCTCTTGAACGCCGTTCTGGAGCTGCTGCTGTTCCTCGCCGCGGTGGCCCTCACCACCAGCCTGAGGAAGACCCTGGAGAGGGAGCGGAGCTACGCCCGTACCGACCACCTCACCGGCGCCCTCAACGCACGCGCCTTCGAGGAGGTGGCCGAGAGGGAAATGGGGCGCACCGGCCGCAACGGACGGCCGTTCACCGTGGCCTTCGCCGACCTGGACAACTTCAAGGCGATCAACGACCGCTTTGGCCACGCCACCGGCGACGCGGTTCTGCAGACCGTGGCAGGAGTGGTGATGGAAAGCGTCCGCTCCAGCGACGCCTTCGCGAGGCTGGGCGGGGACGAATTCGCGCTCCTGCTTCCGGAGTGCGGCGGCAACGCGGCCCCCTTCGTCCTCACGCGCCTCCACCGCCACCTTCAGGAGACGGTGCAGGCTCGGGGCTGGCCGGTCACGCTGAGCGTGGGAGCGGTCACCTTCGAATGCCCCCCTTCTTCCTACACGGCCATGCTTAAAAGGGTGGACCAGCTGATGTACGAAGCCAAGCGCGAGGGCAAGAACTCGTTCCGTCACGAGACCGAAAAGGGCGGGTGAAGGTGGGGCCTACCGCTCGAAGGGGTGCCCCTCCACCGAGAAATCGGGCAAATAGGTGGATTGGGCGGTCAGCTCCTGGACGTAGCCTTCGGTGATGCCGCTCTCTTCGAGAGCCTCCACTGCGCTGGCATATTCACCTGTGTGGAGCGGACGCCCCAGGAGGGGGTGGTCGAAAGCCCGCCCCTGCGGCGAGTACTGGGCCATGAGGCTCACCGCCACGTCCGGGCCGAGGGAGGCGAGAAACCTCAACACCTCGCGCGTCTGGCTGAGGCCGTTGGGCAGGACGAGGTGGCGCACCAACAGGCCCCGTACGGCCTGGCCCTCCTCGTCCAGTTCCAGCGCGCCGACCTGCCTCCACATTTCGGCGATGGCAGCCTGGGCGTTGGCCGCGTAGCCGACTGCGCGGGAGAGCTCGTCGGCGGCCGCGTCGTCGGTGTACTTCAGGTCGGGAAGGTAGAGGTCCACGATCCCGTCCAGCAGGCGAAGGGTGTCCAGCTCGTCGTACCCGTTGGAGTTGTAGACCACCGGCAGCCGCAGGCCCCGCCTCGCCGCCACGGCCAGGGCCTCGACGGCCTGGGGGACCACGTGGCTGGGGCTCACCCAGTTGAGGTTATGGACCCCCTGTGCCTGGAGGTCGAGGTAGATCTCCGCCAGCTCATTTGCGCTCTTGATCTGCTCGCCCGCCTCCCAGGCCTGGCTGATCTGCCAGTTCTGGCAGAAGAGGCAGGAGAGGTTGCAGTGCGCGAAGAAGACCGTGCCCGAGCCCCTCTGCCCGCTGATGCAGGGCTCCTCGCCCCGATGGACGCACCATGAGGCCACCTCCGCGCGGCGGCCCGTGTTGCAGACGGCCTTCATGTCCCTCAGGCGTTTCACCCGGCAGTGGCGCGGGCAGACGACGCACTGGCCCAGGCGGCCCAGCAGGAGGCGCACCCGCCCGTCCAGTTCTCCGTTCGAGAGGAGGTTCAAATAGGAGGGGTAGAGAGCCATGGCGCATGCCTTCGATGGTGGGCGGAGGGTTCTAGGTCGTGATCAAGGGTCGGCGGGGAAGCCGCCGGCCGGGATCCGGTAGCCTCCGATTTTCTCCATGACCTCGTTGAACTCCGCCACCACGCCGTCGAGGATCTCCTTCGCGCTCGCGCGCCGTTTCACGAGACCGGCCACCTGGCCCATCATCACGGAGCCGCGCGTGACGTCGCCCTCCATGACGGCGGCGCGCAGCCTGCCCACGGCCAGGCCCTCGATCTCCTCCCACGGCGCCCCCTGGCCCTCCATCTCGTGGAATTCCTGGGTGAGCATGTTCTTGAGGGCGCGGACCGGCTTGTTGATGGACCGGCCCGTCACGGCCGTGGCGCGGTCGGAGGCCTTGACGATGATCTCTTTGTAATTGTCGTGGGCCCGCGATTCGTGGGCCACAACGAGGGCCGTTCCCAGCTGGATGCCCTGGGCCCCGAGGGCGAAGGCCGCGGCCATGCCCCTCCCGTCGGCGATCCCCCCCGCCGCCGCCACCGGAATGGAGAGGGCGTCCGCCATCTGCGGGATGAGGGGCATGGTCGAGGTGTCGCCGATGTGGCCCCCCGCCTCCTCGCCCTCGGCCACGATCGCATCGGCGCCGGAGCGCTCCAGCCGCCTGGCCAGGGCCACCGAGTTGACGACGGGGATCACGATGACGCCCGCCTTCTTCAGATCGGCGATGAAAGGCCCCGAGTTGCCGGCGCCCAGGGTGATGACGGGTACCCTCTCCTGCTTGACGACCTCCAGGCAGTCGCGGAAATTGGGGGAGAGCATGATCAGATTGACCGCGAACGGCTTGTCCGTGATCGTGCGCAGCTTGCGCACCTCATCTCGGAGGAGCTCCCCCGGCATGTTGCCGGTGGCGATGGTCCCGAGCCCACCGGCCTCGGAAACGGCGGCCGCGAGGACGGCCTCCGAGACCCAGGTCATCCCTCCCACGAGGATGGGATAGCGTATCTTGAGCAATCGGCAGATGACGTTGTCCTTCATGGGCGCCCTTTCCCAGTCAAGTCCCTGGTTCTCTCTCCTCAGGCGGGCCCCCCGACCAACCGCCGGCACGGATCGCGTCCTGGAATCCTACCACAGAGGCTCGCTCCGCCGCATTCGCGTACCGCCCCTCGACGGGCAGGTAACCGAGCCTCAGGCAGAGGCGCCACGCGAGCACCTCCACCTTGGGGTCTTCGATCTCCCCCCTGGCGCACCCGAGAAGGATCTCGCGGACCGGCTCGAAGCGGATGGGCGGCGCGTCTGTCTCGTTCACCGAGCCGTCGCCTTCGGGCACAGAGGCCGCGTCCGGATCGACTCGGACCGCGCAGAGGTGGATCTTCTCGGAGGATTGCCCGTGCGAGGGGAAGAACCCACCGCCCAGCGGCTCAACCTGGCCGGGCGCGATGCGAAGCCCGGCCTCCTCCCAGACCTCGGCCACCACCCGCGCGAGGAAGCCTTCCAGTCCCCGATCCTGCGGTTCAAGGCTTCCGGCCACGGCCTCGGGGATGAAGAGATAGCCGCGCCGGTCCGGCAGGGGAAGGGGAAGATCCTTCCGGAAGTAAACCGGCACGCGGATGCCCGGCCGGTAGGCCATCTGGGGATGCCCGCCCCGTTCGTGATAGAGCGCCATGGCCACGGCGTCGAAGCCTCGCCGGTGGATGTATTCGTAAAGGTAGGGCCTGGAGCGGGTGCCGTCGTCGTAACGATTCCTGTACATCAACCGCACGAGCGTCAGAAAGCCGCCCTCTGAGGGCCCGGCCTCAGCCGCCACCTCCACCGCCGTCACCCTTCGCTCTCCGGCCACGCCAGCCCTCCATCGCGAACCACCGCTCCTACCGCTTCAGCCACTCCAGAAGGAGGTGCATCATGCGGTCTCCTGGACCAGGCGCCTCCGGGCCGGAGGCGCCAGCGGCAGAATGACCGTGAAGACGGACCCCTCGCCCGGAACGGAAGTCACCTCGATGGTCCCGCCCAGCAGCCGCGTGAGGCTATCCGCGATGGCGAGCCCCAGGCCGCTTCCGGGGTAGGCCCTGGAGTCGGACCCGTCCACCTGGCGAAATTCCTGGAAGATGAGGCCGAGCTGATCCCTGGGGATGCCAGGGCCCGAATCGGCCACGCTCACGCGCAGGAGGCGGTCGCTCCATCGCACGGAGAAAGCGGCTCCGCCCTGCCGGGTGAACTTGAAGGCGTTGCTCAGCAGATTGATCAGCACCTTGTGCAACAGTTCCGGGTCGGACGAGATCTGCTCGGGCAGATCGAGCGGGAAATCGCGGCTGAGTGCCAGCCCCTTCTGCACGAAGAGCGGTTCCACCTCCTCAGCGACCCCATCGAGGAATGGCCGCAGCGGAAAGGGATAGGGTCGGGGCAGGAAGGCGTTTCTCTTGAGCTTGGCCAGGTCCAGCAGGCCGTTGATGGTGCCCAGGAGGGTGGTGGCGTTTCGGTGAATGAGGGCGAGGTGGCGCCCCTCCTGATCCCTCGGAGGTTCGCGGAGGTCCCGCTGGAGAACCTCGCACGCGATGAGGATCGCCGTGACCGGCGTGCGCAGCTCGTGAGTGACATTCGCCACGAACTGCTCCTGCAGGCGGCCCGCCTCCTCCAGCTGGGCGACCGTCTGCTGGAGCTCCAAGTGCTGCTGCACGAGGGCCTCCCGGGTGTGGTAGAACTCGCTGACGTCCCGGAGTATGCCCAGGAGCGAGCGGCGGTTCCTGTACCGCGTCGGGGCCAGCGTGAGAAGCCCCCAGAAGATGCTCCCGTCCCTCCGGCGAACCTGGAGGAGGCGGTTCTTGAATCCCTCCCGAAGAAGCCGGACGGACCGGTCCAGGTTGAGTCGGTGAATCTCCTCGGGAGGGAGAAACTGCGCGAGCTCCAGCTCACGGCCTATCCACAGTGCGGGGTCATGGCCCAGGACGGTTCGTGCGGCTGGATTAGCGAAGGTCAGGCGCCCGCGAGGATCCAGCCGAAAGATCACGTCCGTCGTGTGGTCGAGAAAGACGCCGAGCTGGCCGTTGAGGTCCCGCAACCGCTCCTTCAGCCCCGCCGTGTCGGGATCCCGAATGCCGATCCAGAGTATGGCTGCCCCCCCCGAAACCTCTGCCGGCAGGGAGGCGATCCGGACCGAGAAGGTCCTGCGGGTCCCGTCTCTCAGCTTCAGCGGGAGGCGCTCCTCGGTAGGGGCGGCGGTGCCGCCCGGATGGGACGGTTCCTCCGGCAAGAGGGCCAGTTCCGAGGCCAGGCGGCGGCCGATCAGCTCGTGCCGGGCCCATCCCAGAAGCCTCTCCGCCTCGCCGTTGGCGGCCGCGACCTTCCCGTCACCCAGGCAGGCCATGACGGCGCAATCGCAGGCGTCCGCCAGAGCCTGGAGGTGGGCGTATGGGTCTATCGTGCCGTGGGGCCCGGTTCTGGCTCGCACCATGCCTCAGCCCCCCACGACGTTCTCCAGGCGGACCCCGGCGACCTCCACGCAGACCCGGTCCCGCGCGGCCAGCCTGCCGACACCCGAAGGAGTCCCGGTGGCGATCACGTCGCCAGGAAACAGCGTCATCACGTGGGAGATCGTGCGGATCAAGAGAGGAATGGAAAAGGCCATGTCCCGCGCCCATCCTTCCTGAACCACGGCCCCATTGAGGGTGGTCCGCACCGAGAGCTCCTGCGGATCCGCGATGGGCACCACCCACGGGCCGAAGGGGCAGAAGGTGTCGAAGGATTTCGCGCGGGTGAACTGCACGTCCCTCTTCTGCAGGTCTCTGGCGGTGACGTCGTTCAATGGAGTCACTCCCGCGACGTAGGCCAGGGGGTCCTCCTGGGGGCCAAGTCTTCGGCAGGCGCGGGCCATGACCAGGGCTATCTCGCCTTCGTATTCCACCTGGCCGGACTCGGGAGGGAGTTCGATGGTCCCGTTGGGTGCGAGGACCGACGAGGGGGCCTTGAGAAAGAGAAGGGGTTCCGAGGGCATCGGATTGCCCAGCTCCTTGGCGTGCTCGCGGTAGTTGCGGCCGATGCACACGATCTTGCTTGGAACCACGGGTGCCATGAGTTCGGCCTCGGAGAGCGGCACCTCCCGGTGATCCACCGTCCAGATCCTGCCCTCCTCGTCCCGAGTCACGTCCAGTTCACGCCCGAGCCAGAACACCCGTCCGAACGTCATGCCAGCGCCTCCAAGAGGGATTCTTGCGAGAGGTAGCCCCGGTAGACCACGCGCGCCTCCCCGGTGAGCCGGAACAGGGGCTTGCCCACCCTGGATGGATCGATCTCGACGGCGAGCACCTGGCCCGAGCGAACTCTCATCTCCACTCGGTCCCCAGCTCTGCCGAGGTGTCGCAGGACCCACGCCGCCGCCGTGACGCCCGTGCCACAGGCCAGCGTCTCGCCCTCCACTCCCCGTTCGAAGGTCCGCAAGGGGAAGGGGGGGCCGTCTTCTGCGGAAACGAAATCCACGTTGGCGCCCTCGGCGCCCAATTCGGGGGCCCGTCGAAGCAAGGCTCCCAGGCTCGCGACCGGGACCTTCTCCACGTCTTTCACGAACACCACGGCGTGTGGCACGCCGGTGTGGGTCAGGAGGCAAGGAATTCGCCGCCCGCCGCCGGTGATCTCCAGCCTGCGCGGGTTCTCCGCCAAGCCCGGGATCTCCACGCGGACGGCGCCGTTGGGGAGAATTTCGGCCTCCAGGACGCCCGATGGCGTCTCCATGGTCATCTGACGGCCGGCGATGACCTTGAGAAAGGCGAATCGGGCCGCGCAGCGGGCGCCGTTCCCGCACATGCGGGTCTGCGTGCCGTCGCTGTTGAAGATCCGAATCCGGAAGCGGGCCCGGTTGGAGTTCTCGATGAGGATCAGGCCGTCCGCGCCCACCGACAGGGCGCGACGGCACAGCCCACGGGAGAGCCGTTCGAGGGGATGAGCGGCCCATCGCCCGTGGCGGTTGTCGCCCAAGATGAAGTCGTTGCCGGCTCCCGTGATCTTGTAGAACTCGAGGTCCTCAGCCATCGGAAATTCCCCGGTGGAAACATGGGTACCTCCGGCGGCCGTTCGGGTTCACGGGGGAGAGCCATTTTCTCCTAGACGGGGAGGGGCATTCCCTCCCCGCCCCACGGGCAAAGCCCGATGGGACCCCACCTCTCCCTTGGAGCCCTCTTTGCCTTCGGCACGGGGGCCACCAATCCCTTGGCGAGTGAAACGCCGTTCTCGCCGGTCCCTGGCCTGTCCGGCCTTCCGCAGCTAGCCTCATGCTCCACCGCGGGATTGGGGGCCATCGGAGGGTTTGGCCAGCGGAGCGGCAGAGGAGGGCGGGTTCACCTGGCGGTGCAGGTCCCGCCTGGGGCTAGGATCCCCCTTTCGTCCGCAGGAGGAAAGCAGGATGACGAAGATCGCCAGCAGGATGAGGGCAAAGAGCCGATTCCGCACGGCAACGGACCTCCCAGAGGCATTATAACACTCCGTCGCCGGGGGTAAGCGGTGTGCCGTTGCCTCCCGAAAGGCGGGATCCTGCAACCCAGATTCCGCGATTGAACCGCGGGAGGCTTCGGCCGGGTTTCGGGTGTACGGGGAAGGGCTTTGTCTCTTGGGTGGGGAGGGCCAAGGGCTTCTCTTTCCCCAAATTCCGCGATTGAAATACGGGTGGCTTCGGCCAGGTTTCGGACACACGGGGGAAAGGCATTGTCTCTTGGACGGGGAGGGCCATGGGCTTCCTCCTCCGATTCGCAGGCCAAGCCTGCCGAATCGTCGTGTTGTCCTCCGGGGCCCCGCCCCACCCTTGGGGCTTCCTCGCCCGGCCTGGGCCGGGTTCGGAGGCCACCCAAATCCCTTCGCGGGTGAAGACCGTCTTTCACGGGAACTACCCTCCATCTGTCTTTCGGAGCCACTCCCATGTCCAATCGCGGGATTTGGGCTTTCCGATTCGCAGGCCAAGCCTGCCGAATCGTCGTGTTGTCCTCCGGGGCCCCACCCCACGGGCAAAGCCCGTTGGGGCCCCACCCCACCCTTGGGGCTTCCTCCCCCGGATCAAGTCCGGGGTCGGAGGCGCCCGAAATCCCTTGGGGGGTGAACTCCGTTTCCCAGGGGAAGATGGCCACGCTGGCCTTTCATCGATAGGTGCATCTCCAATCGCGGGATTTGGGTACAATCGTGCCATGGGCGATCAGCCGCGCTCGGCGGCCTGGTACGTGCACGGCAGGGTTCAAGGGGTGGGCTTCCGCTATTTCGTGGCGCGCACGGCCCTCTCCCTGGGCCTCACGGGCTGGACCCGCAATCTCATGGATGGGACGGTGGAAGTCCAGGCGCGGGGCGCGCTGGATGCCGTCGCGGCGCTGGAGACCGCCCTGCGCGCGGGACCCGGCCACGCCCGGGTGGACCGGCTGGAGTCCTTCGCTCCTTCAAAATCCCTTGAAAAGGCCGGGAGCTTTACTATAGAATACTGAGCGGCCTTTTGGCCTGGTATGTGCCTGTAGCTCAGTTGGATAGAGCACCTGCCTCCTAAGCAGGGGGTCGTGGGTTCAACTCCCGCCAGGCACACCATCACACTCAGAGGAGAAGAAATGGTCAGCAAGAAACTCACCAAACGGGACATGAGAGAGGACGAATTCCGCGACCTGCTGTCGGAGTTCTATTTCGGCACCATCGCCAACATGGAACGGCACTGGAAGGTTTACGCGGCGGCCCTCCTCGCGGTCCTGGCGGTGGGTTTGGGAGCCTTCGCGCTCTGGTCCCGTCACGAAAGCCGGCAGGCCAAGGCCTCCTATCTCATGGCCCGGGTGATGGAGGCGTACACCGCGCCCATCGAGGAGAAGGGCAAGAGCGCCCCCGCGGGCCAGCTCTCCTTTACCTCGGAGGCCCAGAAGCTCAACGAGGTCGAGACGCGCCTTCAAGCCCTTCAGAACCAGGTGGGCTTCGGGGCCACCGGCGGGCTGGCCGCCTATTACAAGGCCCTGGCCCAGGCCGATTCGGGAAGCCTTCCCGAGGCCATCGCCACTCTCTCTCCTCTCACGCAAGGTAGCCTGGCCCCGCTGGCGCTGAACCTGCGCGCGCGCCTCTACGAGGCCTCCAAGCAGTGGGACAAGGCGGAGCAGGACTGGAAGACGCTGGCTACCCTGAACAACCCCACGTGGCCGAAGGGCGAGGGATATTGGGAGCTGGGTCAGTTCTACGAGCGGCGCGCGGAGAAGGCGAAAGCCATAGAGGCCTATCAAATGGTCCAGAAGACCGTCACGGGCGACAAGGCCAAGGACGACCCCCTGGTCAAGCGGGTGGACACCAAACTGCAGGATCTCAAGGCGAAGGCATGACCGAGGAGACCCTGGGCCAGACAGCGGAAGAGCCGCCCATTCCAGAAGGCCGCCAGGATCTGGAGACGCTGTACCGTCTGGCCTACGTGGTCCACTCCTTCACCGAACTGGAACCCCTCCTCCAGAACCTGGTCGACCTGGCCATCCAACACCTCCACGCCGAGAGAGGGGTGGTGTTCCTGCGGGACCGGCACGGGGATCTCTATCCGACGGTCGCGCGGTCCCTGTATCCCGACGAGCTGGTGGATGCCCAGAAGGTGGCCCTGTCGGTGGTTCAATCCGCCATCAACCGGAAGGAGGGGATCCTCGCCGCGAACGCCCAGACCGATCCCCGATTCCAGAGCGAGAGCGCGATCCACTACAACATCCTCTCCGTGCTCTGCCTGCCGCTGATCCACGGGGAGACCCTCCTGGGCGCGCTGTACGTGGACCACGGCAAGCTCCCGGGAGCCTTCACCGAGCGGGACTACCTCTTCCTGAAGTCCTTCGTCGACCTCTCCTCCTCGGCCGTCCAGACCGCGCAGGAGCGCGAGAGCTTCCGCCTGGAGAACAGCTACCTCCGCCAGATCGCCTCGGCGGAACAGGGGTTCCCCGAGATCATTTCGAATTCGCCGAAGATCATCTCCATCCTCGAAACCGTGGAGCTGGTGGCCGCCAGCAACGTGTCCGTCCTGATCATGGGCGAGAGCGGCACGGGCAAGGAGCTCATCGCCAGGGCCATCCATTACAAATCTCCACGGCGCGACAAGAAGTTCATCACCCAGAATTGCGCCTCCCTCCCGGAGACCCTGCTCGAGAGCGAGCTTTTCGGCTACAAGAAGGGCTCCTACACGGGGGCGACCCACGACAAGCCCGGCCTCTTCGAGGTGGCCGACGGGGGGACCCTCCTCCTGGACGAGATCGGAGACCTCTCCCTCTCCTCGCAGGCCAAGATCCTGCGGGCGCTCCAGGAGGGCGAGATCCGCCGGATAGGGGACAACCAGTCGCGGAAGGTGGACGTGCGCATTCTGTCGGCCACCAACAAGGACCTCCAGGACCAGATCCAGCGAGGTCTGTTCAGGGAGGACCTCTTCTACCGCCTCAACGTGGTCACCATCAAGCTTCCGCCCATGAGGGACCGCAAGGAGGACATCCCCCTCCTGGCCAGGCACTTCCTGACCCTGTTCGCGGGCAAGCTGGGCAGGCGGCACGTGGGGTTTGAGAAGGACGCGGTGGACGTGCTCACGGCCTATCACTGGCCCGGGAACGTGCGCCAGCTCAAGAACGAGATGGAGCGCCTGGCCATCCTCCTGAACGACGGCGAGATGGTGACGGCCCACCACCTCTCGGAGGTCATCCAGCAGGCCGCGCTCCTCTCCAGCGCGGCCGGCGGCAACCGCCTGAAGGAGTCGCTGGACGCCATCCAGCGGAAGATGCTGTTGGAGGCCCTCCAGAAGTACCGCTGGAACAAGACCCGTGCCGCGGAGGACCTGGGCATCACGCGCCGGGGGCTGATCAAGATGATTGAGCGGTTCGACCTGGACCGCCGGAAGCGGCCGAGGTAGCCTCGTGAATACCCCGCTGTTCGGGCGAACGGGTCGGCGCGACCACGACGGGCGAAGGCCCTTCGATCAGGGCGATATCCCCTCGGAGATCGGCGGGATCAGCGGCCGGCCATGAAGAGCAATCCAGCCCTCAATCTCCCCAACACCCTCACGGGGTTCCGGATCTTTCTGGTGCCCCTGGTGGTCGTCGTTCTGCTCACCGAATTCCACTTTGAGAAGTGGTTCTTCTTCAACCGCGAGGAACTGGCCGTCGGGATCTTCGTGTTGGCCTCTCTCACCGACCTTCTGGACGGCTACCTGGCCCGCAAGCGCAACCAGGTGACCACCCTCGGACAGCTCCTCGATCCCATCGCCGACAAACTTCTGATTGCCTCGGTCCTCATATCGCTGGTGGAGCTGCACTTGGCGCAGGCCTGGGTGGTGGTGATCATCATCGGCCGCGAGTTCACGGTGACGGGCCTCAGGATGATCGCCGCCATTCACCAGGTGGCCATTCCCGCGGGGGTCTTGGGCAAGTGGAAGATGGTGGTGGAGGTGCTGGCCATCTCCTTCATCATCTGGGGCAATCAACGGGACTGGGAGTGGGTCAAGTTCACGGGCGTGGGACTCCTCTACTTCGTCGCCCTCATCGCCATCGTATCCATGGTGGAGTACTTCGTGAAGTTCGCCCGCCGCATAGACCTCTTCCGCGGGGACCAGGCGTGAGGGGTTTCTGGATCGCCCTTCGGCGCTCATTTCTGACGGGGCTGGTCCTGGTTTTGCCGCTGGCCGTCACCGCCTGGATCCTCTACACCGGCTTCAAGCTGCTCGTGTCCGTGAGCGCCCCCTTCGTGACCCTGGCCTTCCGGTGGATCGGACGGGAACCCGTGGCGGGAGTGACGGAGGCCGCTTCCCTGGTCATAACCGTCGCCCTGCTCGTGATCCTGGGCCTGCTGGTGCGGTCCTATCTGGGCAAGAAGGCGTGGCAGGGGTTCGAACGCCTCCTCATGAGCCTGCCGCTGGCCAAGCCCATCTATTCGGCCACCAAACAACTGCTCGAAACCTTCCAGCGGGAGAAGGGCTTCCAGCGGGTCGTCCTGGTGGAATTCCCGAGGAAGGGGTGCTGGACGATGGGCTTCATCACCAGCGCAAGCCAGGGAGATCTCAACGCCCGCTGCCAGCGGGAGCACTACAACGTGTTCGTCCCCACGACCCCCAATCCCACCTCCGGATACCTCGTGATCCTGCCGGCCGAGGAGGTCCTTCCGCTGGACATCAGCGTGGAGGAGGGTCTCACCTTCATCATGTCGGCGGGTGCGGTGAACACGCCCATGCGCATCAAGGGAGAGGCCCTCTCATGAAGCCTGGGAGCCACAACAGGAGAGGTCCATGAGAGAGACCCTGCTGCGCAAATTGGCCAGCGTTTGCGCCGTGCACTACCGGTGGGTGTTCAGCATCGCCCTGCTTCTCGCGGCGTCCGTCGTGGTCCTTTTTATCGTCAAGCCTCCCCGGATCGACTCCGACATCCTCGACCTCCTGCCGCGTCACAATCCGACCGTCGAGAACTTCCGGGAGGCCACGCACGACTTCAAGAGCCTGGACTACCTGTTCATCCTCGTGCAGACCAAGGACCCCAAGGGCCACCCCATAGACAACTACGAGGAATTCGCCGACGACATGGCCTCGGGGTTGCGCAAGAGCGGAATGGTGGAGGGCGTGGAGTACCGCCTTCAGGATTACGAGGGCGTCATCCAGGAGATGCTTCCCTACACGCTCCTCTATCTGAACCAGTCGGACCTTCCCGAGGTGGCCTCGCGGTTCACGGACGCCCAGATCCGCAAGCAGGTGGCGGACAACCGGCGGTTCCTTTCCAATCCGGCGTCGCTGATGACCAAGGAGCTGATCCAGTACGACCCGTTCGGGCTGTTCTCCGTCCTCAAGCGCCACTTCATGGGCAAGACGCGGCAGCTCAACGTGGACCTCTCCGACGGCTACTACCTCTCCAAGGACGGTAGCTCCCTCCTCATGATCGTGCGCCCCGATCACCCCGCGCAGGACATCACCTACGGAAAGAAGCTGATGAGCACCGTCCGCTCCCTGGAGGCCAAGGTGCGCGCCCAGTGGGGCCAGGAGAACCCCGAGGAGGTCAAGTTCCTCAAGGTGAGTTACGGCGGCGGCTATCCGATCGCCCAGGACGACGCCAACCTGATCAAGCACGATGCCCTCATCAACACAGTGACCTCGGTGGTCCTCGTCATGTTCGTGTTCCTGTGGGCGTTCCGGCGCAAGAGCGCCCTGGTCTACGGATGGGCTCCGCTCCTTCTGGGCCTGATCCTGACCTTCGGAATCGCGCACCTGCTGGGGGTGACGCTCAACAGCGCCACCGCCGGCTTCGGTGCCCTCCTGGTGGGGCTCGGGATCGACTTCTCGACCGTCATGTACGGGCGCTACATCGAGGAGCGCAACCGGGGCCGGACCGCCGAGGAGAGCCTGGCCTCCATCATGGGCAATACGGGCAAAGGCGTCATGGTCGGAGCCGCCACCACGGCCTGCACCTTCGGCGCCATGATCCTGACCAAGTTCAACGGCATGCGCCAGGTGGGCATCTACACGGCCGTGGGCATCCTGTTCTGCTGCGCCAGCGTGTTCGTCCTGCTTCCGGCCATGCTGTACTTCCACCAGATCCACAAGACGCGCAAGGGGATCGAACCCACCTTTCACATGCACAGCTTCGGGTTCGAGCGAATGGCGCGGTGGGCCCACCGCCATCCCAGGTGGACCCTCTCGGTGGCGGCCATCGTGACGGTGGCGATGGGCGTACTGGCGCTGGGGGTTCGCCTGGACGACAACGTCCAGAACCTCAGGAGCCCGAAGAACGAGGGGATAAACGTGAGTACCGAGGTGGCGAAGAAGTTCGGGGCATCGCTCACCTACATGATGGTGGTCGTGGATGCCCCCACGCCGGACGGGGTGGTCCGGGCTTCCAAGAAAGTCGTTGAGGCCGTGCAGCCCTTCGTGAAGGCGGGGGACATCCTCTTCACCGACAGCATCTCCACCTACCTCCCGACTGAAAAGAGCCAGGAAGCGGTGCTTCGAGTGCTTCACGAGGACAAGGGCGAGGCCTTCTCCTACGACCGGATCCGGGCGGTCTTCGATTCCGCCTGCCAAGCCAACAACTTCAATCAAGCCTATTTCGATCCCTACCTCAAGACCCTCCACCGCATGCTGGATCCCACCGGTCCGGTGACCTATGCCCACCTCATGAAGGGCCCCCTGGCCCCCATCCTCAGAAAATACATCGTCCAGAAGGGCCCCGACCATTACCGGGGAGTGGCGTATCTCTACATTCCGGACGAATTCAAGCGGTTCGAGCCCCAGGGGCTGATCCGGGCCGTGCACGCGACCGACCCTCAGGCAAAGGTGGTGGGCATCAACGTCCTCAGCAAGGTGCTGCGGAGGCAGGTGCGCCACGACGCGCTCCTCGCCTTCCTCGTGGGAACCCTCCTGGTCTTCCTGATCATCGTGTTCGATTTCCGGGCCTTCTGGCCCGCGGTGTACTCGCTCGTTCCGCTGGCAGTTGGCCTCGTCTGGATGCTGGGGAGCCTCCGCCTGATGGGGGAGTCGCTCAACATGATGAACATCTTCGTGACCACGATGATACTCGGCATCGGCTCGGACTACGGCATCTATCTCGTTCACAGGTACCTGGAGGAGGACGGACACGACATGGTCCGGGTCATCCAGGAGACGGGCAACCCCATCGCCATCGCCGCGCTCACCACCATCGCCGGCTTCGGGTCCATGTCCCTGTCGTCCTACCCCGGCCTCCGCAGCATGGGCTACGTGAGCCTTCTGGGCAGCCTGTTCTGCATGATCGGAACCCTCACCGTGCTCGTGGCGCTCCTGACCGTCGTGGACCGAAGGAAACGGGACCGGCAAGAAGGAGAGTGCCACTGAGCTTCGATCGGACAGGCGTTGTCCTCACGCCTCATCTGGACTACAGTGGACACCTGTCTGGAGGTATCGAGGTGAGCCCCCCGTGAATGCGCTGGAAGAGAAGGTCGCCCGGCTTCGCACGATCCTGGATCCGTTCAGGGAGGGGGCGCTCGTGGCCTTTTCCGGAGGCGCCGATTCGGCCCTTCTCCTGGTGGAGGCCGCGGCCGTCCTGGGTGAGCGTTGCATGGGCGTCACGGCCGACTCGCCCACCCTTCCCCGCGAAGAGCTCGAGGCCGCCGTGGCCTTCGCCCGGCGGCGGGGGATCCGGCATCAGGTGGTCCATTCCCGCGAGATGGACAATCCCGCCTTCGTGGCCAACGACGCCTTCCGATGCTACCACTGCAAGAGCGAACTCTTTGCCCGGATGGAGGAGGTGGCGTCGGCGCAGGGGATGCGCTGGCTTCTGTTCGGAGCCATCGCCGACGACGTGGGCGAGTGGCGGCCAGGCATGAAGGCCGCCGAAGAGCGCGGAACACGGGCCCCGCTCCTGGAGGCGGGCTTCACCAAGGCGGAGGTGCGGGAGCGATCCAGAGAGCTCGGCCTGGAGACCTGGGACAAACCGGCTGCGGCGTGCCTCTCCTCTCGGTTCCCGGCGGGCCGGCCCATCCTTCTGGGAGACCTGTCGCGCGTGGAGAGGGCTGAGCAATTTCTGAAGGCCCACGGTTTTCGCCAGGTGCGCGTCCGCCTGCTGGACGACGCGGCCCGTATCGAGGTTGAAGGGGAGGGGATGGGCCGACTCCTGGAGCCGGCTTTCAGGGAGGCGCTCTGCCGCCACATGAAGGAGTTGGGATTTCGCTTCATCACGCTGGACCTGGAGGGCTTCCGCTCCGGAAGCCTGAGCCAGGGACCTCTGGAGGAACGCCATGTTTGACATCGGCCCCGGCGAGCTCCTGCTCATCCTGGTCATCGCCCTCCTCCTCTTCGGGCCCCAGAAGCTCCCCGAGCTGGGCAAGTCGCTGGGCCGGGCCATGCGCGAGTTCAAGCGCGCCACGCAGGAGCTGCAGGACACCATCGAACGGGAGGTGGATGACATCAAGCGCACGGCCACGGTGGAGCCTCCCGCCGAGCGTCCCAGCGGCGCCCTCCCAGCGCCCGCCTACCGGCCGCCGGCCGAAACGGCGCTCGCTCCGGCCGCCTCGCCCGTGGATCAGGAGCGGCGCGATCCCCTCGCCGTGCCCGGCTCCCAACCGCCGGCGCAAGCGCCGCAGTCCGCCTCGCCCCCCGCCGGCGAGCCGGAGCGCCGTGACGAACCGCCGCCCCCACCGGTGGAGCCGCGCTGATGGCCGGAAAGGGGACCCAGGGAACGGGAGAGATGAGCTTCCTCGATCACTTCGAGGAGCTCAGGCGGCGCATCTACTTCGCCCTCGTCGGATTGGCCGTAGCCTTCGGGGTGGCCACCCTGTTCCTGGACAAGATCATGAGATTTCTGGTGGCCCCCTACTTCAAATACCTGCCCAAGGGCCAGCAGAGCCTGGCCTATACGGAGATCACGGAGGTCTTCTTCCTCTACATGAAGGTGGCCTTCGTCGTGGGCCTCGTGATCTCCGCCCCCTGGATCTTCTACCAGCTCTGGCGCTTCATCGCCCCCGGCCTCAAGTCCAGGGAGAAGAGGATGGCCCTCCCCTTCGTGCTGGGAACCTCCCTCTTTTTTCTCGCCGGCGTGGCTTTCTGCTACTACGTGGTTCTGCCCTACACCTTCCGGTTCTTCTTCCAGTTCAACGAGGGGTTCACCAACGTGGTGACGGTCTCCTATTTCTGGGACTTCGAAATGAAGTTCCTCCTGGGCATCGGCCTGACCTTCGAAACCCCCATCCTCATTCTCTTCCTCACCCGGCTGGGCATCGTCAGCCCGGGCTTCCTGCTGCGGAAGTTCAAGTGGGCCGTCTTGATCGCCTTCATCATCGCGGCGGTCATCACACCCTCCGGCGACCCGGTGAACCAGACCATCGTGGCCGTGCCGATCATCGTGCTCTATGGCCTGGGCATTCTCATCTCCTACCTCTTCAGACGCAAGCCCGTCCCCGAACAGGCGGCCTGACCTCGGGTTTTGCCGAAGGGCCTCGCCCCGTTCCCTCCCCCGCGTGGCCCGTGATAACATAATCTGGCATTTGAGGAACGGGTGGGGTGCCGCGTCGCCTGGATGGGCGGCCCAATAGGGCGGGGACAGATGGCGTACCGGGTGTCGGCCGTCCTGGCCGAAGCGGAATTGTTGCTTTTCGCCGATCCCTTCGAGAGGCTGGGCGGCGTGCGCCTGAGTTGCCAGGTGTTCGCGAGTGACATGTCGGCCATCCAGGCCATGTACCTCTCGGGCCTCCCCGACCTCCTGGTGATTGACTTCTCGCTTCCCACCGTCGGGGGCTTTCGGACCCTGAGCGCGCTTCGCTCCGAGGCCGCCTTTCGCGACCTTCCAGTCCTCATCCTCACGGAAGAAGGGATGAACGTGGAGGCCTCGACGGGGCAGCGCACCCTCGTCCTGGCCAAGCCCGTCCGAAGGGATCAACTGGAAAGCTCGCTGGTCCATCTCCTGAGCAACCTTCCCGCGGAGGCGGTCCCCCGCAAGCCGCCCACCGGCCCGCCTCCTCCCGGCCTGGTCGAAAGGCAGACCGATGAAGGCTCCGCGAGCTGGGACCTGCGAAGGGCGCCGCGGCGCGCCCTCCAGACCGCCTGCCTGGTATCGGGCGGAGGGCAGAAGCTGCGCGGGGTGCTCCGCGACATCTCACTGACCGGAGCCCAGGTTTCCCTGGAAGAAGAGCTTCCGCACAAGAGCATGGTCAGCCTCCGAGTGGGGGTGCCGGGAACGGTGCCGCTCAAGGTCGTGGAATTCAAGGCCCGGGTGGTGCGGAAGACCAGGGTCGGTTACGGAATCGTCTTTCTGGAAATGAACCCCGAGACCCGGCGCTTCCTGCTGGCGTACACGCAGCCGGCCTCGGGATCCTCTCCGCCGCCCAATCCCTGACGGGCTTCCACGGGGCCCACCCGACCTCACGTGGCCGGTGCCACCGTGGACAGCGGAGCTCCTCCTGGTCCATCCTGGGGTCCTGGTGCCGGCGGCTCAGACCGTCGAAACCCGATTTCAACTGCTTCGGGGGCGCTCTTGAACGAGTTCAGACGGGATCTGGCCGCCTTCGTGCCCAGGAGCCTCTGGCCTCTCCTGGGCTCCGCGGAGGGCGCCCGGCGGATGGAAGGCTGCCTGCTCTTCGCGGACCTGGCCGGCTTCACGGCCATGACCGAGCGGCTGGCGGCCATCGGCAGGGAGGGGGCGGAGGAACTCACCCGCGTTCTGAACGACTTCTTCGCGGCCATGATCGCGATCGTCCACGAGGAGGGCGGAGACGTTCTCCGGTTCGGGGGCGACGCGATGACGCTGCTCTTCCCTCCGGACCTGTCGGGAGGGCTGCGGGCCGCGCTCCGGATGCACGAGGAGATACGCCGCTTCCAGTCCATCCCCACCCGCGGGGGCGAGTTCTCGCTCGCCATGAAGACGGGCATCTCCGTCGGCTCCCTCCTGATCGGTACGGTGGGGGACGAGGAGGCGGGACGCGACTACTTCGCCGCCGGCTCGGCGCTGGACGAGGCTGCGGAGGCGGAGCACCGCGCCTCGCGGGGGCGGATCCTCCTGGGGCCTTCCTGCCGGGCCGGGCTCCCCGTGGACTGCCGGGTGGAGGAGGCCGGCGACGGCTTCCTGCTTCTCGCGGGCCTCGATGGGCTGCATCGGACGCCCGAACCTGCCGCCACCGGCCGTGCGCCGTTGCCCAGCCGGGAGAGTCTCGAAACCTTCCTGCCGCCCTTCGTCCAGGCCAGGGCTGGGACCGGAAGCGGCCACGCGGTGGCCGAGCACCGGCGGACGGCGGTCCTTTTCCTCGCCTTCCGGGGCATCGACTACGACCTCGACGCCGAAGCGGTGGACCATTGCCGCCGGGTCTACCGGATCATCGCCGAAACGGTGCGAAAGTACGGCGGCCACGTGAACAAGCTGGACATGGGCGACAAGGGGAGCAAGGCGATCTGCTGCTTCGGCGTTCCCTACGCCCTGGAGCGCCAGGAGGAGATGGCCTGCCGGGCGGCCCTGGAGCTGGTGGGTTCCGCCACGCTGCGAGAACTCCTCGCCGAGGTGCGCATCGGGATCACCGTCTCCAGGCTTTTTGCGGCCTTCGTGGGCTGCGAGGCGCGGCGGGAGTACACGGTCATGGGCGCCGGCATCAACCTGGCGGCCCGGCTGATGCAGAACGCCCACGCCTGGAGGGTCCTGGCCTCCAGAGAGGTGGCCGAGGAGGCGGGAGGGGCGCTCGTCTTCCGAGAGCTGGACCCCGTCTTCGTCAAGGGCATCGGCGAGCGGGTGCGCGTCTTCAGGCCCGAGGGCGAGCGGCAGGCGGAGGAGGAGCGCCTCGCGGAGTACGTGGGGCGGGAGGAGCTGCTCGGGGAGCTGGGACCGCTCCTGGCCGATCCGTCGAAGCCTCTGGCGCTGGCCGTGACGGGCGAGGCCGGGGTTGGGAAGAGCGCGCTCCTGCACCGGCTCGGGCTGGGGCTGGATGCGGCGGGAATCCGCCACATCACGGTGCCGCTCGTCCCCTACAGCAGCGAGAGCTACCTCTCCGCCTGGACCCCGGTGCTCTTCTCCTCTCTCGGCGTGAGCCGCACCTCCGGCGAGGCCCTGCGCCTCGAGGCCCTCCGGCAGGGGATGTCTCAAGAAGACCAGGACTTCCTCTGCCTCATGGCGCCCCTCCTCGGTCTCGCGATGGAGGAAACGGCCGCCGTCAAGGCCCTCGCGGCCAAGGAGCGCAAGGAGGCCGCCTTCGCCATGCTGGCCCGGCTCTTCCTGCGTCAGGCCGCACAGGAGCCGTACGGCCTCTTCGTGGATCACCTGGAGCACGCCGATCCCGCCTCGCTGGAGTTCCTGGCGGCTCTTCTGGCCGAGGTGGAGGAGGCCCCTCTCAAGCTTCTCCTGGCCTTTCGCTCCAGTGCCCCCGCGGCGGTGGGAGAGGCGGTGGCCGGCCTTCGGACGGTCCGCCTCGAACCCCTGGGCGAGGAGGAGGTGGGCGAGTTCCTGACGCGGGCCGGCGGCATGGCCGCGCCCCCCGAGGCCTTCACCCGCTTCGTCATGGAGAAGACGCGGGGCAACCCCAAGTTCATCCAGCAGGTGCTGGCCGTGCTGGCCCACCAGGGTCTGCTGGCCCAGGGCCCCTCCGGGCTGCTCGAGGTGGACGAGGACCGCCTGACGGCCTCGGCCTTCCCGGACACCCTCGAGGGCGTGCTCCTGACCCAGGTCGAGGGCCTTCCCGATCAGGAGCGTCAGCTTCTGAAAACGGCTTCCGTGCTGGGCGCCTCCTTCTCCGTCAGCCTGCTGGCCAGGGTCCTGGGGCTGAAGGCGCTTGACGTCGAGGGGCGGGTGAGGGCCCTCTCCGAGAAGGGGCTCCTGCGCCTGGACGCGTCGGGGCGACGCCCCTACGCCACCTTTGCCGACTCGCTCCTGCGCGATGCCCTCTACGAGTCGCTCACCTTCTCGGTCAAGCGGGCCGTGCACGCCCAGGTGGCCGCTTTTCTGGAGGACCAGGAAGGCGGCGAGCGCCGGACGTGGCCCTACCTGGCCCACCACTTCGAGGCCGCCGGCGACGACGAGAAAGCCGCCCGCTACCTCTGGCTCGCCGCCCAGGACGCCCGCGACCGCTACGACAACGGCGCCGCGTTCAACCTATTGACACGCTTCATCTCTTTGGCCGAACGAAATCCCATATTGAAGGTCTCCAACCTGAAAAAGGCCCTGTGTGACCTGGCTGAAGTCTGTAACGGCCTCGGACGCTTCGATGAGGCGGACAGACTCAGCCGGAGAGCGATCGATCTTCCGCCAGCCGAGTCCCAGGAGAGTGTCGTGGCGCTGACCTGTATCGCCAATAATCTCCGCCGGAGAGGAGAATTGACCGGCTCCTTGCAGCAGTATGCAAAGGCTCTGGAGTCGGCCAGAAAACTCCATGACGCCACCCTCGAGTGCAGAATCCTCTTGGATTCGGCCGTTCCCCTGGCCATGTCAGGTTGCATGGACGAGGCCATGGAGCAGTTCGAACGGGCGGAGCGGCTCGCCAGGCGAATCGGGGCCCATGGCTCCCTCGTCTATGCCCTGATGAACCAGGGGCTCGCGCTCTACTATCAAGGCCAATTGAGAGAGGCCAAGCGGATCCTTCAGGCCTCACTGAAACAGGCTCGGGTCTATGGCTTGAGACCCAACATGGTCTCCATCACCATCAAC
The DNA here is from genome assembly GCA_021778515.1 of Acidobacteriota bacterium. Lineage (GTDB taxonomy): Bacteria > Acidobacteriota > UBA4820 > UBA4820 > DSQY01 > DTPS01. The sequence goes on along the minus strand of JAJYCJ010000005.1, from coordinate 24,109 downwards.
CTGGCCTTGGTTCTCTATGAACTCGGCGACTATCGGAAGGCGTTGTTGATAGACCAGGAGGGCCTATTGGTGGCCCGGCAGTTCGGCTACAGGGATCCGCACGTCGTCGCTCTCTCCAACCAAGCACTCTACCAAACCATGTTGGGGTATTGGGACGAGGCAGAACTGTCTGCCAGATCAGCCCTGAGGACAGCCCAGCATTATGGCCAGGAGTACTATGCGGCGCTCAATATGCAGTTCCTTGGCATGCTCCACGGCGTCAATGGCAACTTCCAGGAAGCACTTAAATGCCAGACCATTTCACTGGAAGCGCATCAGGCGGCTGGATACGATGAGTGGGCCTTGGCGTGTCTTGCGGAGATCCTCAGCCTAGCCAATCAACTGCATGAACCTGTCTTGACCAAGCCTCACGTGGAGAAATGGTTGCCGAAAATGGTGCCCATGTTAGGGAGCGAGTCGAAGACATGGACGATAGGCTTCAAGACTCAGTGGACTCTTTACAGGAGCCTAAAGGGCGAAATAGACTCCAATCAGGCATGCCAGGAGCTTGAAGCACTCCTCAATGCCGCTCAGGTCGTAGGAAGTCGTTGGCTTGCGGCCGAGATCGGCGAAGCGGTTCTTCGCGTTCTTGCCGACGCGGGGAGGCTAGATGAAGCAGCCGAAAGGGGACTAAATGTACTTTCCACAACGGCGTGCCACCATAGTCCCTTCAAGATGGCTCCTTTCCTTCTCACTCTTGGTGCGGTCTTCCATAAGACTGGGCGCGCAAGGCATCTTGACGGGGTTATTCATCGGCTGCAAAGGTATGCTCGCAGTCTGGACCGGGGTCTTGCTGGCGTGCGGTATCGTAACCTGAGGTATCTGGCGGCGAAAGGGACAGGACAACGCGGCTCGGCCCACTATTGGCGGAAGGCAGCGGAAAATCTATTGGGAGAGCTAGAAGCGCGGAACACCGACCCAGCCATCCGAAACGCCCTGGCCGCTCTCCCGGAGGTGCGGGCGCTTCGGGCCGGGACGCCCGCGGGATGACACGGAAGGGGGGAGGCCCAGGGAGGCCCAGCCAGGGCATCCCCGGGCTTCGGGCCCCGGTGCCGCTCAGCTCGTCGTGCCCCAGACAACGCCGCCGGAAGGAGAACAGACCAGGACCGTAATGAGGAAGAGGATCGTACACATCGAACACCTCCTGTCAAGGTGGCTCAAGGCTACCCCCCCCCGCGACTTGTCAAGGAGATCCGCCCCCCGCTTTCCCGTCATCCTGAAGGCCCCTTCGCAGCGGAGCCCCTGAAGGATCTCAGGCGCGGGACCAGGCAAAACGTCAGCGGAGCCCTCACTGGGGTTCCTCCAGGCCCACCCCTGAGACCCTTCCAGGGGAGCCCTCTGGGGGTGCCCTCAGGGTGACAGCTATGGGGAGGGTGGGGGCTTGACTGGCCGCACCGTGAACGAGACCGAAGGCGAAAAGGATGAAAGCGTGAATCATGGCGCGAAAGAAGCTGTTCTTCGTGTACATCCTGCCTAGCCGCACCAAGACGCTGTACGTGGGCGTGACCTCCGATCTCATCCGGAGGATGGAGGAGCACCGGCGAGGAAAGCAGGATGGGTTCACCTCCCGTTACAACGTGAAGAAACTAGTCTACTACGAGGTCGGCGAGAGAGCTTTGGGAGCCATCGCCCGTGAGAAGCAGATCAAGGGTTGGTTGAGAGCACGCAAGATCGCCCTCGTGGAATCGGTGAATCCCGGCTGGAGCGATCTCACGCCGGACCTGAGGAGTGAGCGGACGCTGCCGCCCCACTGACAACGAACCACCCTCGCCGCGTCGTCGTCGTCATCCTGAGGGCTCCTTCGAAGCAGAGCCCCCGAGGGATCTCAGGCGCGGGAGTGCGCCCAACGGCCCCGGAGCCCACCGGCGTTACTCCAGGCCCACGCCTGAGACCCTTCCAGGGGAGCCCTCTGGGGGGGGCCTCAGGGTGACAGCTTTGGAGGGGTGACGAAGAGGGGCGGCCCGGAGGCCGCCCCTGTGCATCGGTCGAGATTACGAAGACTCAGGGCCTGGTGTAGCTGGCCGTTCCTTCGGTGCCGTCGGGGTAGGCGATGCGGATGGGTACAGCCTGACCCTTCGGGAAGAGCGCCTTGAGGCCGGCCCCCTTCTTAAGGATCAGCTTGGTGTCCGATTTGACAGTGACGCCGGGCCAGGGGGCCGCATCATTCCCGATGGTGACCGAGAGGCCCGGGAGGAAGTTGGTCCCCGTGACTTTCAGCCGGAAGGGGTTTGTCAGCTTGCTGATGGCCGTGATGGTGGGCGGGTCTTTGTAGATTGTCACGGAGGCCTGGGCGGTCAGGCCGCTGGGGTCGTAGGCCACGGCCGTCAGGGTGTGGGCGCCATGGGTCAGGACGGAGGAGGGGAAGCTCCAGATGAAGGGGAACTGGCTCACGTTGGCGAAGGGCGTGCCGTCCAGCAGAAAGACCACCTGGGTGACTCCGATGTCGTCGCTCGCGGAGGCCGAGACACTCACCTGGGTGGGGGGGGAGCTTGTATAGCTGGTGCCGCTGGCGGGGGTCAAGAGGGTGACGGTGGGCGGCAGGTTCGGCGTGATGGTCAGGGCCGAAACCAGGTTCCCCGAAGTGCCGTTGGGATTGGTGACGGTCAGCGTGTGGCCGCCCGCGGCCGCGTTCGAGAGGATGGTGATGGAGGCCGACAGGAGGTTCTGCGAGAGCTGGACCACCTTGTTGACCTGGATCCCCGAGTCGAAGGTGAGGGTGGCGCCGCTCTGGAAGCCGGTGCCCGCCACCAGAAGGCTGATGGAGGTACCCGTCACGGCCAGGGAGGGCTGGAGGGCCGTGGGCGTGGGCTCGGGGGTACCGCTCTGGCAGGAGAAGGTGCCGGAGGGGTAGGCCGGGGTGTAGAGGGGAGAACCCCAGACGTCCTCGGGCGTCAGGGTGGCTCCGTCCAGGACCTGGAGGCCGGCCACCGTCAGCGGGGCATCGAGCTGGCTACAGGTGGCGCCGTCCAGCGGGAAGACCAGGGTCGCGGTGGTGAGGCCCGCCGCGGTGGCCGTGAGGGCCGTGGAGGCGTGGGCCACGAAGAGGCCGCCCGCATCCATCAAGTCCGCCGAGAGGGCGTAGCTCCCCGCCGCCGGCAGAGTGACGCCGGCGGTCATCTGGATGGCGTCCATGGTGCTTCCGCCGGAGGCGCTCACGGGCGAGAAGGCAAAGGCGCCCGTCAGCAGGTGGGTGGAGGGCACCACCGTCAGGGTGGCGAAGGCGAGCCGGGAGAAGGCCTCTCCCTGGTAGGCGCCGGTGGCGGTGAAGACGACGGGATAGTCTCCAGGATTCGGGAAGACGGCGAGGAGGGCGCCGTAGGAGCCGTCGCCCGGAGCGCCGTCCTCGTGCTGACCGTCGTCGTAGAGGGTGACGGGCCCCTCGATGAGGTTGCCGGCCGTATCGTACAGGGAGGCGCTGACCTGCTGCGGGGTCACCTGGGGGCTGCCCTCCAGGTCCACCCGGAGGACCGCCGTGGAGCCGGGCAGGTAGTAGCCCGCGTCCAGGCTCCCGCGGATGCCGAAGGGGCTGTCTTCCTGCGCCGTGGCGGTGAAGGAGACCCCCGAACTGCCGGGGGTCACGACGAGCGTCCAGGCGCCCGGGGCCGGATTGAGGGTGGAGAAGGAGAAGAGGCCGTCCACCGAGAGGCTGCTCTGCACCACCTGGCCCGTGGGGTCGAGCACCTGGAAATCGGCGGAACCGTCGGTAACGGTAGCCAGTAGCGCCATCCCATCGGTGTCCGAAACGGTGAAAGGGTAGGAGAAGGACTGGCCCGCCTCGGCGCGGCTGAGGGTGGCCTTGATGCGTTGCCGCTTGGTTCCCGACGTGCGGTTGGTGGTGCCCCAAATGACACCACCTGCAGGCCCTTCAGGCACGTGCTCCGGCAGCAGGCCGCTCTTCGCCAGGGCCGCCACGCCAGGCAGGATGATCCCATCGAGGATCGCCTGGGTGGAAGCGGGACCGCCGAGCTCCGCATGGGAGAAATCGAAGATGTGGCCCGTCCCGGCGGCGAAGCTCACCGCGGGGTACTGCTGGCAGACGGGGTAGCCGAAGGTCGTCGTGCACAGCTCCCGCGAGATGGTGAAGGCCGAGGCCAGGGAGACCAGGCCGTCGTCGTTCTGGAGCCCCCACAGGCCGCTGTCCCCGGCGATGGCGTAGACTCGTCCTTCCAGGCTCCCGAAGTCGGGATAGACGGCGTTGAAGCGCCGCAGGATGGTGTCGGTGCTCAGGGTGCCGTTGTCGCTCCCCGCCAGCTGGAGGTTCGTGCCGCTGTTGGGCACGCCGAGCAGGTAGATCTTCCAGACGTTCTGCACCAGCGCGTCGTTCTGGTGCTCGCCCGAGGCCAGCACCCGCGCCACGAGGCCCCCCATGTCGTGGGCGATCCAGACGGTGGGGATGGGCGGGACGGCGGAGCCCGTTCCCGCGCCGCTGGAGTTCAGTCCGGAGAGGTCCTGCCCGATCTGCTGGGCCACCTCGTCGGCCATGGTGGGCCAGCTCGAAGTCCCTCCCCACCAGGCGTAGTTGGGCGTGAAGCTGATAAGGCCGTGGGCCCGCGCGTCGTTGTCCCAGTAAAGGGCGGCGTTGGAGTCCGAGGCGTTGGGGTCGTACCACTTCTGATAGCAGTCGAACATGCCGTGGATCATGACCAGCGGCGGCGGGAAGGAGAGCACCACATAGGCGGTGTTGGACGTGTTCACCGCGACCGGTGCGGAGACGGCCGTCTTCTGAATCTGCATGTTCGAAGGCGCCGTGCAGCCATAGCTCAGCAGATCGGCGTCGAAGAGGACGTTGTCCGCGTACGTCACCGTGGCGGTGAGCTGGTAGCTCCCCTGGGCGAGCCCCGTGAAGGAGAAGTGACCTCCCGACAGAGGCGCCGTAATCGCGTTGCCCGTGGAGTCCACCGCCGTGACGCTGCCCGAGACGATGCCCGGCCCGTCGAGGGAGAAGAACTGGTCTCCCGCGGAGATAGCCACCATGCCCGAGAGGCTTCCCGGGGTCGCCAGCGCCGTCACCGAGCCACTCTGAGTGCACGTGCTGCCGCCGATGGTGGCCGTCACGGTCCAGGTGTAGGTGCCCGGCTGGAGGTAGGTGTGGCTCGGGTTCTGGGCCGTGGAAGAGGCCGTGCCGTCACCGAAGTTCCACAGGTAGGTGGCCGCCGTTCCGCAGTCCGAGGAGGAGGCGGAGGCGGTGAGCGCCACCGCCAGCGGCGCCGGACCCGCCGTGGGGGTGGCGTTGGCCGAGCAGCTCACGGTGCAGCCGGGGGTGACGACGATGGTGCCGCTCTGGGTGCACGTGGTGACGTCGAGGCTCACGGTCAGCGTCCAGGTGTAGCTCCCCGGCTGGGTGTAGGTGTGGCTGGTGTTCTGCGCGCTCGAGTGGGGCGTGCCGTCCCCGAAGTCCCAGTCGTAGGCCGCCGTGCCGCTTCCGCAGTTGCTCGGCGTGGCGGTGGCCGAAAAGGCGACGGAGAGGGGGGCCGCACCGGTGCTGGGGGAGGCCACGGCGGTGCACGTGAGGGTGCAGTCGGCCAGGAGGATCTTGGAGATGAAGACGTCGCCGTTACCGCCATAGCTGCCTTGAAACGGGTTCTGCACCGGAAAATTACTGGAATAGGTAGTGCCAGCGACATAGACGCCGCCAGCCGAGTCCAGGGCAATGGCCTGCCCCTGGTCGTTATCGCCGCCTCCCAGGTAGGTGGAGAAGGAGAGGGCCGAGCCCGAGGGCGACAGCTTGCTCACGAAGGCGTCGCTGTTGCTGGTGGAAGCGCTTGCGTTGGCCGCCTGGACCGGGGAGGCGGTCGGAAAGTCCGTGGAGTAGGTAACGCCGGTCACGTAGGCGCTGCCGTCGCCCCCCACGGTGATGGCGTACCCGGCGTCGTAGGCGGAGCCGCCGAGATAGGTGGAGAAGAGGAGGGAACCCCCCGTGGGATCGAGCTTGGCCACGAAGGCGTCCGCCCCGCCGTGGAATGAACCCTGGGTGACGGGAAAATCCGTGGAGGTCGTGTAGCCCGTCACATAGGCGTCGCCGCTTGCATCGGAGGCGATGGCTTGGCCTGCATCGCTCCCGCTTCCCCCCAGGTAGGTGGAATAGAGCAGGCCCGGAGTCGTGCCGGCCGGAGCGCTGAAGTCGAAGGCGCTCACGAAGGCGTTGGTGGAGCCCCGCAGCGCAGGTTGAAGGGCGTTCGAGGAGATAGGGAAAGCGACCGAGGACGTACCGCCGGTGACAAAGACGTGATCCAGCGCGTCCACGGTGACGCCGTTTCCGTAGTCGTCCGCATCTCCTCCCAGATAGGTGGAGTAGAGCAGCGTGCTCCCTCCTGGGGCCACCTCGCACAGGAAGGAGTCTCTAAAACCTCCCCCGTAGGCCGGCTGGTAAGCGTTGCCCGACGAGTGGAAGTCGGCAGAGGAGGTGTCGCCGGTGATGAAGGCATTGCCGGCCGCATCGAGGGCGACGGCCGTCGCTTCGTCGTTGCCGCTCCCACCGAGATAGGAGGAGTAGACGAGCGAGGTGCCGCCGGGGCCCAGTTCGGCGATGAAGGCGTCCGAGTTGGGCGCCGTGGGCGAGCCGCCGTGGGTGGATTGAAAGCCGTTGAGAACGGGGAGGTCGAAGGAGGTCGTCCCTCCGACGATGAAGGCGTCGCCTTGAGCGTCCACCGCGATGCCGCGGGCGATGTCGTCGCCGGTTCCACCGAAATAGACCGAGTAAACGAGGCTCTTGCCGTCGGGAGAGAGCTTCGTCACGAAGGCGTCCTTCTGCCCGTAGGGCCCCTTTCCGGCCGAAACCGGGAAGTCTGCGGATTCGGTGAAGCCGGTCACGTAGGCGTTCCCGTTGGCGTCCACGGCGATGCCCTGGCCCTGATCCAGGCCGCTGCCGCCGAGGTAGGTGGAGTAGCTGAGAATCGGATCAATGGTCAGCGGGAGAGCCGGGTCGTAACCGGCCACGGCGAGCCCCACGCGCCCAGGTCCCAGGATCTCGTAGCGGCCAGAGAGCGCGATCTTCGCCCCGTTCCGCACCTGGAAGACGGCGGGGGCGCGCTGGACGAGTCGGCCGAATGGAGTCGGGAGGAGAAGATCGCCGTTGGAACCGATCTGCAAGGGGACGGGTTTCCCCGCCCCGTCCTCGTACCGGAGCCTGATCGTTCGGGGATTCGTCCCCGCGGCAAGCAGGAAGTCGTATTCCAGGGCCCTCCCGTCTCCGTAGTAGACCATGTCCACGCCCGGGTAGACCTGCTTGCAGGCGACGCGCCCAAAGGTGGGGATGGCCGTGATCCACCGAGAGGGGTCATTCCCCAGGAAGTAGCTGGAGGTGCCGGCGAGGCGGTCGAGGCCCACCAGCGCGGGAGCCGCATTGCCGCCCTCCAGAGACAGGCGGATCGTGGAGCAGGCCTGAGGGCAGGAATCCAGGGGGGTCCGCCGGGAGCCCCGCGCCTGGGCGCCTGTCGGGGCGCTCAGGACGAGGGTCGCCCCCGTCCTGTTGAGGTAGAGCCCGAAACCGCGTCCGTGGGCGAGATACTCGACCCGGGGATCGCTCTGCCCCCGGTTGGGTTCGAAATGCAGCGAAACGGCGCCGTAGGCCTTCTCCAGCCGCGGACCCGCCTCGCCGGAGAGGGGCGTGGGCCCCGAAGCGCGCGCGGGTAACGCATGCAGAAGGGGAAGGCAACCCAACGCCAGCACCAGACACCGAAACTGCGTGCCAGCTCGTCCTTTGACGTGTTCCATGATTCCCTCCGAGCCCGGCTCTCGTCTCATCGGTCCGGGTCTCCGCCCACGGTGCAAGGCCGGGTCGCGGGTGGATGGGGATGGTCTATGATCCATGGAGCCTTCCTCATGCCGCCTCCCGGGGAATTGCGAGCAGACTCCTCTCGTGGCGGAAAAATGACATTCAAATACAGTGTATTGCGGCGTTTCCAGCGATGCAAGGCTAAAGGCTTGCTGGAAGCGGCTTTTGTGACGGCCCTCACGTTCTTTGCCTCCTGGAGTTCATGGCCGTCTACTCCGCGTCCGAGGCCGAGGCGAGCAGGGTTCTGGCGTGGCCCAGCGCGGTCTCCTGGATCCTTTCCCCGGCCAGCATCCTGGCCAACTCCCTCTCGCGATCTTCGGGTCCGAGGGTCTTGGCGGTGACGGTGGTGTGCCTGGACGTCTGAACCTTCTCGATGGTGATGTGCTGGTGCGCGAACGCGGCGATCTGCGGCAGGTGGGTGATGCAGAGGACCTGGTGGTGTTCCGCCAGCCTGCGGAGCCGCCTGCCGACCCGTTCGGCGGGCCGCCCGCCGATGCCCGCATCGACCTCGTCGAAGATGATCGTGTCGGTCCCCATCCATTGCCTCGTGGCCGTGAGGAGGGCGAGGAGCGTCCGGCTCAGCTCTCCGCCCGAAGCGATCTTGGCCAGGGGCTTGGGGGGCACGCCGGGGTTGCTCGAAAAGAGGAACTGGATCGCTTCCAGGCCCGCCTCCGTGGCCTCCTCCGCGCGGCCCACGGGATGCGGGACCAGTTCGACCAGGAAGCGGGCCCGCTCCATGGCCAGGGGCTTGAGCTCCGCTTCGACGGCGTTCCCGAACTCAACGGCGGCGGCCTTTCGAGCGGAGCTGAGCTCCAGGGCGCGCCGCATGTACTGCCCGAAGGTGGCCTCGACCCGCCCGCGAGCCCCGTCGGCGGTGGCTTCGCCGCCGGAGAGCTGGGCCGCCTCCTCCCCTATGGCCGCCCGGTGAGCGAGGAGGTCATCGAGGGTTGGGCCGTACTTGCGTTTGAGGCGGTCCAGGTCGGCGAGGCGCTGAAGGGTTCTCTCCAGGGCTTCGGGATCGAACGAGATGGTGGAGGCCGTGCGCTCCGCCTCCGAGGCGATGCTGGAGAGCACGCCGGACGCCTGGCGGAGGTCGGCGAGGTAGGCCCCCCAGTCCGGATCGGCCTCCTTCAGCGCCTCGATCCATCGGGTCGCATCCGATAGGAGCATCCGCACGCAGGGGTCGCCTTCGGCAAGGATCTGGTGAAGCGAACCGGCCGCCTCCGCGATGCGCTCCACGTTCTGCAGCCGGCTCTTGGAGGCCAGCAGCTCCTCCTCTTCACCCGCCCTCGGGGCCGCCCGGTCGATCTCCTCCATCTGAAAGCGGAGGAGATCCAGCCGCTGGGCCCTCTCCGCCTCGCTGCGGCTGAGCGCCCGCCAGCGGGACAGGGCCTGGGCTAGATCTGCCGATGCGGCGATAAGGGCGTCGGCCGCCGGGGACACCGAGGGCAGCGCGTCGAGGATGCGGCGGTGGGTCTCCTCGTCGAGGAGCGTCTGGCTCTGGTTCTGCCCGTGGATCTCCACGAGGAGGGCGCCCAGTTCGCGAAGCTGGGCCAGCGTGATGGCGGCGCCGTTGAGGGTCACGGTGTTCCTTCCCGAGCGCTGGATCCGGCGCCGGATCACCAGCTCGCCCTCGAAGGCCAGATCCCAGCCCCGCATGAGCGCGGCCACGTCGGCGGCTTTCAGGGACGGCCGGAAGGAGCCTTCGATCACGGCCTCCTCGGTTCCGGTCCTCACCATCTCGGTCTCGGCGCGGTTCCCGGCCAGCAGTCCCACGGCATCGACCAGTATGGATTTCCCCGCGCCCGTCTCGCCGGTGAGAAGGCACAGCTTGCCCCCCGGCTCCAACACGAGCTCGTCCACCAGGGCGTAATCCTTCAGGCGTAGGCTGGCGATCACCGCAGTACCGGCCAGGAGGCCGATGGACGGGTTCGCCCGGGGACCAGAGCCGCCGCGGCCAGCTCGGCCCGGAGGCCGCGGGCCGTCCTGCCAGCCCCGATCCGCCGATTCCCCCGCGAGTGCATGATTTCCTCCCCCGCAGGTCCTACTCAGCCCTTGAACCAGCAGGGCGAATAGCAGTCCGGCTGGTTCGTGATCCGGGTCACTCCCGACCCATCCCAACGCATGATGTAGATCTGATAGCTCCCGGAGCGGTTGCTGGCGAAGGCCAGGTACCGCCCGTCGGGCGACCAGGAGGGCGCCTCGTTGTCTCCCTCCCCGTGGGTCAGAAAGGTGACCTCGCCGGTGGTCAGGTCCGCCACGGCGATGTTGAAGTGGCCGTCCTTGTAGGAGCTGTAAGCAATTTTGTCGCCGCGGGGGGACCAGATGGGCTGATCGCAGCGCCCGCTGTCCAGTGGGCTCAACCGCCTCACGTTGGCGCCGTCCCTGTCCATGATGTAGATCTGGGGAGAGCCCGAGCGGTCGGAGGTGAAGGCTATCTGCTGGTCGTTGGGCGACCAGCAGGGCGCGGTGTCGATGGCGTAGGAGAAGGTGAGCCGCGTCAGGTTCTTGCCATCCACGCCGATGGTCCAGATGTCGGGGTTCCCGGACCGGGAGGAGCAGAAGGCCACGGTCTTGCCGTCGTGGGAGAATCGCGGGTTGGAGTTGAGTCCCTCGCCGTCCCCGTAGAGTTTCCTCCGCCGCCCCTGGCGATCCAGCAGGAAGATCTCCTGCCTGTCTTTCAGGATGGAGGTGAAGACGATGAGGTTGCCCTGGGGGTTCACGTCGGGGGTCACGTTGAGCTGGCCCATGGCCGTGAGGCGGAGGATGTTCTTCCCGTCGTAATCGCAGAGAAAGATGTCCTCCGTGGTGGCCAGGTGCGAGGTGAAGAGGATCTGGCTGGTGGGGAAGCTCCCCGCGCCGAAGAGGTAGTCGAGGATCACGGAAGAGAGGTTGTGGGCCAGGACCCGCACGTCCTGGGCGGGGCCCTTGATGCGCTTGCCCGTCACCATCTCCTTGCGCTTGATGTCATAGAGCCGGCCTTCGAGGGTGAGCTGGTTCCCGGAGGCATAGACGTTGGTGAGGAGGAGATAGTCCGCCTTCATCCCCGTCCATGCATCGTAGTCGACCTTGGTGTCGTTCGGATTCATCCCGGCGAAAAGGGATGGGTCCACGAGCTGGAAGTAGCCCGAGAACTCCAGATCGCCCGTCACCGTGGAGAGGATCTCCTGGGCCTGGACGGCCGTGGTGGCCTCCGTCTTGCTCGGCGGAATCGCGATGGAGAGCTGGGTGAAGCCGCTCGATGTGATGACCCCCGTGATCTGCTTCTCGGGAGGAGCGGGCGGAGGGGTCTGGGCCGCAACGGCGGTGCAGGTCGAGAAAAGAGCCAGAGCTACGAGGAGGAGGGGAAAGGCCCGGCCTTCCCCGGCCGTTGGTCCGTTCGGGACGGTGCTCGATCTCATCTCGTGTCTCCCATGGCTTGGGCCGCCCTAGATCAGGCGGCCACCCAGAATTTCCTTGACGAGCGCGCGATCGGGGGAGGGGATGACCGACCAGTTGGTCAATGCGCCCTTGGCTCCGATCACGGACTTGCCGGCCTCCACGGCCGAGCGCACCGCGGCCACCTGTCCCGTGAGCACGCAGAAGGCCTTGCCCCCCAGGGCCATGGCGAGGCGGATCTCGAGGAGGTGAACCTCGGAGGACTTCACGGCGGTGTCGGCGCCCTCGATCAGGCTGGCCACGTTGAAGGACTCGAGGATGCCCAGCGCCCCCACCTCCTCCACCAGCGAGGCCTGCGCGATGGCCGGAAAGATCTCGGGATGGAGGTGCGGGATCACGACGGAGTCGGCCAGGGTCTCCCGAGCCACCTCTTCGCCCGCGGCCACGGAGGAGGTGCAGGCGGCCACGTCGCCTCGCACCAGAACCATGTACTTGCCCGAGCAGATGGACCGGCTGGCCAGGAGTTCCACGTCGGAGGCCTTGAGCATCAGGTCCGTGGCCTCGATTCCCTTGGCGATGGAAGTCAGCTCCAGAAGGCCGATGGCGTCTTTGACGGCGGGCCCGCGCCTCTGGCCGCCGTAGCTGTCCTTCGGCGGCTGGATCGGAGCGGCGTCCGTCTTGGGCTTCTTCGGCGCGGGGCCGCGCCCACGATCCGCCCCGCGGATTTGGTGGATTTTGGGGCTCATGCGACCTCCACGACGATGCGGTCCGTTGAAACCTCGCCCACGCGGCCCGCGAGGGGAGAGAAGATCTTGGCGCCCAGGCTCCCCTCGGGGACGTCCGCCACCAGGTCCCCGCCGCGCAGCGATCGTCCCTTCCCGACCGACGGAGTGGAGGGGGCTCCGGTGTGTTGTTTGAGAGGCAGTTCGAGGCGGCGCGGATGCAGGTCCATCTCCACATACTTCTGGGGATGCTGATAGGGCGCCAGCTCCAGCCGGCGGATGAGCAGGCTCGTCGGCGTGCGGCGGAAGTCGTACAGGGGGCTGGGTTCCACCGCCTGCTTCAGAGGGCGGATCCCCTGGGCCATGAGGGCGCGCTTGCTCTCCACCATCATGCGGAAGGGGTCCAGGTCCTCGGGGCAGGCGTAGAGGGTGCAGAGGGCGCATTCGCAGCAGTAGAGGGCCGTCTGCTGCCAGGCCATCTTTTCTTCCGCCGCGAAGCCGATGGAGATCATGGCCTTGTGGGGTTTGACGAAGTGGCCCAGGAGGTCCCTCGGGCACAGGTCGGAGCACCGCATGCACTGGTCGCAGGTGTAGGCGATCTTGTGGACATCCCGTGTCCTGCGGCCCTTCCGGAGGATGAGCGAGTGGTCCGAAGGAAGAACCAGCACTCCCGAGGTGGTCTTGGTGACCGGCTGTTCGAGGTCGTCCGTGACCGTTCCCATCATGGGGCCGTTGACGATGAAGCCCATCCCTCCCGTGGGGGCGCCGGCGGCGTGCAGCACCTCTCGGAGGCTCACCCCGATGGGCACCCGAAAGGTGAGAGCCTCGGGCACCTCCCCCGAAACGGTGAGGAATTTATGCGTAACCGGTCTTTGCAGGCCCACGTTCAAGACCGTCTCGACGTTGTTGACGACGACGCCCACGTCCAGGGGAATTCCGCCCTTCGGAATGGCGCGGCCCGTGGCGTCGAAGACCAGCAGGTGCTCGTCGCCGGAGGGGTAGGTGTCGGGCAGGGGACACACCTCCACCTGGCGGGGAAGCTCGTCGCGGAGCCGTTCGATGAGTTCGTGGTGCTTGTCCTTGATCCCCACGATCAGACGCCCCGCGCCCACGGCCTCGCCGCAAAGGAGAAGCCCCTGTGCGAACTCCGGAAGGAAGTGCTCGAGGATCTGCTGGTCCTTGTAGAGGAGGGGCTCGCACTCGGCGGCGTTGACAGCGAAGGTGTCCGCGGAGGCCGAGAGTTTGGCGTGGGTAGGAAAGCCGGCCCCTCCGGCGCCCACCACACCATTTTCAAAAGCAATCCTAGCCGCTTCCCGCATGGGGCCTCCGCTGCGCCAAGGTAGCAAGAAGCCCAGCCGATTTCAAGGAAGACACGCCCGAACTCGCGTCCGCAGCGGGTTGCGCACGTCGGCCCCGGTCGGCCCTCGCGCGGGAGGCCTCCGTTCATGACGGCGGCTGCACTGCATTTTGGCGGTCCCTGGATTATCATGCTCATTCTGCGAGCGAGGAGCGGGACGCCGGCTCGGACCTGCTGGGAGGGAGGGGCGATGAGGATTCACATGATGGCCGTGGGCGGCACGGGGATGGGGGCTCTCGCGGGCCTCCTGAAGGCGCAGGGACACGAGGTGACGGGTTGCGACACGGCCCTCTACCCGCCCATGAGCGAGATGGTGGCGCGCTACGGCATCCCCGTGGCCCTGGGGTTTGATCCGGCACACCTGAATCCGAGGCCGGATCTCGTGATCATCGGCAACGCGATTCACTCGGACAACTCTGAAGCGCGGGCCGCGGTGGATGAGGGCATCGACTATCTCTCCATGGCCGAGGCGATCGGGCGCTTCGCGGTGCAGGGGCGCAGGAGCCTCGTGGTGGCGGGCACCCACGGCAAGACGACCACCACGGCCCTCTGCGGCTACCTTCTGGAGAGGGCCGGACTCGCGCCCAACCTCATCGTGGGCGGCGTCGTGAAGGGCCTGGAGAGTTCCTTCCTCTGGGGCGGAGGAGAGTGGACCGTCCTCGAGGGCGACGAGTACGAGACGGCCTACTTCGACAAGGGACCCAAGTTTCTGCATTACGCTCCCAGCCTCCTGATCGTGAATAACATCGAGATGGACCACCTGGACAATTTCAAGACCCTGGGCGAGCTCGAAACGGCCTTCGTGCGCCTCTTCGGCGCGGTGCGCCCGGAGGGACTGGTCCTCCTCGGCGTGGAGAGCCCCTCGGTGAGGAAGCTCGCGCCCCTGGCGGGGCGGCGGGCACAGAGCTTCGGCCTCTCCGGAAGGGAGGAGTGGACCGCGGACGAGGTGGCCTTCACTCCGGCGGGCGCGCGATTCGTCCTGGTCCGAGCGGGAGTGCGGCTGGGCCCATTCGCCAGCCCCCTGAGCGGCGCCCACAACCTCAGGAACTCCATCGCCGCGCTCGCGGCCTGCCTGGAGGCCGGCGCCCCACTGGAGGCATTGCGCGAGGCGCTAGCCGGTTTCCCGGGGGTCCGCCGTCGGCAGGAGGTGGTGTTCGACGGCGGCGGAATCACCATCGTGGATGACTTCGCGCATCACCCGACGGCCATCCGCGAGACGCTCGCCGCACTGGCCCAGCGTTACCCGGGCCGCCGCATCGTGGCCTGTTTCGAACCCCGCTCCTTCACGTGCCAGACCCGGCAGCATCAGGATTCCCTGCCCATGGCCTTTCCGCTGGCCCAGGCCGTCCTTCTCGGTCCCATGCCGGGCCCGGGGAAGATCCCCGCGGAGGAGCGGCTCGACCTCGTCCTCGTGGCCTCCGCGCTGAGGTCGGCGGGAAAGGAGGCCGAGGTCATGGCCTCGCCGGAGGAGTACCTGGAGTGGTTCGCCGGCCGGCTGAGGGGCGGGGATCTCGTGGCCTTCTTTTCCAGCGGGAGTTTCTACGACCTGCCGCGGAGGCTGGCCGGGGTGCTGGAAGGAAGACGGAAGGGGCGGTAAGATGGCGTTCGAGGCCGATTTGAGCTTCCCGCCATGATCGGGAGAGCGGTCTAGGTTTCCAGGGCCGTGGAGAGGGACGATGGAGGTCCAGTGCGCGAACTGCGCCGGGAAGATCGCGCTTGAACGGGACGAGCCCTTCCTTCGCTGCCCCTTCTGCGGTTCCACGCTCTACCTGGATCGGGCCCAGACCTTCCAGCGGTTCCTGATTCCGCCCGCCGTGCCCCGGGCCAGGGTGGATCTCCTCCTGCGGGAGGCGCTGGCCGAGGCGGAGATGCCCTCCCTTCCCGTCCAGTCCGTGAATCCAGAGTTCCTTCCGTTTTGGAGCGTTCAGGGGGAGGGCGGACGGAGGACCGTCGCCGCCTTCAGCCCCCAGCCTCCCGCCCTGCACGGTTTCAGCCTGCCTTCGGCCGGCGCCGTCTACTTCTCCGACGAGGCCGCCAGCGGCTTCGCGGTGCTGCCGTGCGCCGAGAGCGCCTCGGCCCAGTGGCACGGGCGCGAGGCATCGGGCCGGTTCAGCCTGGTCATGGTGCCCTTTTACCGGGTGACCTACGGTGCGGACAAGACCTACGCGGCGTGGATCGACGGAGTCACGGGCAAGGTCCATCTGGGGGAGGGCCCGCCCCCGCAGACCAAGCAGATTTCCAGGCGCTTCTGGACGATGCTGACTCTTCTGTTCCTGGTCTTCACCGCCGAGGCCTTCTTCCTGCAGGGCATCTGGAGCCTCGCTCTGGTGGCGGGGAGCGCGGCGGCAGCCTATCCCGCCGCGCGACGATTCTTCCAGGAGGGCGGGCCATGAGCGGACCAAGGGCGCTGAGCTGCCCCGCGTGCGGGGGAACGGTCGGCCCGCCGCTGGCCGCCCGAAAGACCATCTGCGAATTCTGCGGCAAGCCGCTCTTCTACCGTGAACCGGGCTTTCTCCCGCGATACCTGCTCCCGCCTTCCATGAGCGAGCAGGACCTGCAGGCCGCGGCGCGGGATCTGCTGCGCGGCCGCTGGCTCCCCTCGGACCTCAGCCGCAGGGCTCTCCTCGTGAGGCGGCAGAGGAGCTATCTCCCCTTCTATCTCCTCACCGGCAAGAGGGGCGGCGTGCTGGCCACCGGCAGGGAGAGGATTGTGCAAGAGCCCGGGGCCGGCCTTCCCAGACTGGACGCGGCCGCCCTCCGCGGGCCGTATCAGCGCACCTTCCAACGACAGAAGACCGAGGTCCGCGTGGAGGAGGACAGCCGCGTGATCCTGGGCGACTTCCGTTACCTGTACCCCGCGGCAGCCCTCTCCAACTGGGACCTCTTGGACGTGGACCTCCGGGACGCTGTGAAGGAGAGCCTGGACCGTGCGGTCCCGGCCGATATCGAGGAGCTGGCGGGCCAGGGCGAGGTGGTGGACGTGGACATTCCTATCGAGAGGATCCTCGATATCGGCGTGAAGGCCGTCCAATCGGCGGCGGGCGAGCTCAAGGTCATGCAGCTCCAGACGACCCTTCTCTACATTCCGGTTCAGACCCTGACCTTCCGTTACGGCGGCCAGTTCTACACCGTGACTATCGAAGAGGTGGGAGGGCGATGGGTGTCGGGCCACCTCCCCTTCCGCAGGGACTACGCGGTCCTGGCCGGCCTCGTCATGACCGCGGGCCTGGGCTTTTTTGTCGGCCAGTTCCTCTCGGTCATCGCCGGCGCCGTCAGCGCCGGCCAGGAGCTCGCGCAGGGCCAGGGACGCTGGGTCGTGGTGCGCGTCCTGGCGGTAGTGGGCGTGCTCCTCTTCTTCCTCATCGCGCTGGGACTCAACGCGGCCTGGCTGATGATCCGGGCCCCGCTCGAGGTCCGGCTGGGAGGCGGCGGCATGAAGGTGGATGCCGCGGGGCCCGTGCCCAGGAGCCCCATGGCTCCCGTCAATGCGCTGTTGCGATTCTTCTTGGGGGCCATCCTGGGCGGAGCCGCCAAGGGGCTGGAACGGTGGGGCCTATGACCGGCGAGGCCCTGCTGGTTCCCCTGGCCTGTCCTCGGTGCGGGGGCGAGCTGGCGGGCGGCGGCCGGGCCCTCGTCTTTCTCTGCCACCCATGCCGCCTGGCGGTTTCCATGCACCGATCTCCGAGACCCTTCCCCCTCCTGTACGCCAAACCCTCGGCGGGCATAGGTTCGGGAGAGCCGATCTACGTCCCCTTCTGGCGGCTGGAGGGCAAGGCGAGCTGGCGCGCGCCGGACGAGGAGCGCGGGAGGGCCTACGATCGCCTGACCCCTCTGGGGCCCCTGTTCTTCCCGGCCTTCTGGAGCCCGCGGGCGGCGCTCTACGATAACCTGACGCTCCGGTACGCCCTGGCTCCGGCGAACATCATCCTGGCGCCGGGGGAGGCCCCCGTTCAGGAGGGAGTGCTGGATCCGGCGGACCTCCCCGAAATGGCCCGCCTGACCTGGCTGGCCTATCTGGACAGGGCCGGCGACGTCACGGGAGTGGAGGGCTTCTTCGAACCCACCGGCCTGGCCTACGTGGCGGTGCCTTTCATCAGGGAGGGGGACCACTGGGTGGACGGGGTCCTGGGAATCAACGTTCCCGCCGGAGGCCTGGGCCGCTGAGCCCGGGCGCCGTGTTAGACTGTCATTCAACGGAGGAGGGGGTGATGGCGGAAATTCGGACCCTGTGTGACCTGTATTTCAACACCGTGGACAACCTGAAAAGGCCGGACCTCCTGATGCGCAAGAAGAAGGGGCTTTGGGAGGTGGTTTCCTCCGAGGAGGTGGCCCGGACGGTGGAGCGGTTCTCCTGCGGCCTCATCGCCCTGGGGGTGAAGCCGGGGGACAAGGTGGCCCTGATCTCGGAGGACCGCCCCAAGTGGCTCATGGCCGACTACGCCATCCTCACCGCCGCGGCGGTCAACGTGCCCCTCTACGCCACGCTGAACGCGGTCGAGAGCGCCTACATCGTGGCGAACTCGGACGCCGAGGTGGCGATCGTCTCCAGCGAGGACCAGGCCAACAAACTCCTCTCCCAGAAAGACTCGCTCAAGCGCCTTCGGAACATCGTGATCATGGATCCCCCTCCGAAGGGGCCGGGCGAGCTGCTCCCCTGGGACACCATCCTTCAGTGGGGACAGGACTTCGCGGCCAAGAACCCGGGGGCGCACCGCAGGGTGGCAGGGACCGTGAAGCCGGAAGACCTGGCGACGATCATCTACACCTCTGGAACCACGGGCGTGCCGAAGGGCGTCCTGCTCGAACACAAATGCTTCGTGGAGAACTGCCGCGCGGGGATGGAGTACCTGGCCATCGACCAGAACGACCGGGCCCTCGTCTTCCTTCCGCTCAGCCACTCCTTCGAGCGCATGATCGACTACTGCTTCTTCTGGAAGGGAATGAGCATCGCCTACGCGGAGAGCATCGACAAGGTCGCCGAGAACCTGGCCGAGGTGAAGCCCACGGTCATGGCGGCCGTTCCTCGCCTCTACGAGAAGGTCTACGCGCGCCTCATGGAGCAGGCCGCTCACTCCTCCCGCATCAAGAAGGGCCTCATCCATTGGAGCATGGACACCCTGAGCGCGTGGGCCGAAGCGAAGAAGGCCGGGAAGGTCCCGGCCGGGTTGGCCTTCAAAAGGTCCATCGCCGACAAGATCCTGGCGAAGAAGCTGCGGGAGAAGGTCGGCGGGCGGATCCGCTTCTTCGTCTCGGGCGGAGCCCCGCTCCCTCGGCACCTCGCGGTGTTCTTTTACGGCTGCGGCCTCCCCATCGCCGAGGGCTACGGCCTGACGGAGACGACGCCAGTCGTCACCGTGAACGAGGTGGATGCCGACGGCACCGACCAGATCCGCTTCGGCTCGCCCGGGCGCGCCCTCACCAACGTGGAGGTCCGCATCGCCGAGGACGGAGAGCTCTGGGTGCGGGGCCCCAATGTGATGAGCGGCTATTACAAGATGCCGGCGGAAACGCGCGAGGTGCTCACGGAGGACGGCTGGTTCGCCACGGGCGACATCGCCCGCCTCGACGAGGACGGCTACCTATTCATCACGGACCGGAAGAAGGAGCTCATCGTCACGGCGGGTGGCAAGAACGTGGCGCCGCAACCCATCGAGAACCTGCTCAAGATGAACAAGTACGTCTCGCAGGCCGTCCTGATCGGCGATCGGCGCCCGTACATCACCGCCCTGATCGTTCCCAACTGGGACAACGTCATCGACTACGCCCGCTCCAAGGGCGTGCACAAGATCGACCCGCGGGACCTGGTGGAGGAGCCGGTGGTAAAGCACCTGTTCGGCCACGTCATCGAACGAGCCAACGCCGACCTTTCTCGCTACGAGCAGGTGAAGCGCTGCAAACTGCTGCCCAGGGAGCTCAGCCAGGAGGAGGGGGAGCTGACGCCCACCCTGAAGGTCAAGCGGCGGGTGATCGACGAACGGTATGCCCATCTCATCGAAGAGCTCTACGCGGCGAACGGGAACCACGAAGAGCGCTGCGACTGATACGCCCTCCAGGCGGGCCCCGCCCGGCCAGGGCCTCCAAGGACTGCCGGGTGTCGGCCCTGCCACGGCGCGGAGCCTGGCGGCCGCGGGGCTCGTCACCCGCGACGATCTGCTGTGGTGGCTTCCCCTCCGGTTCGAAGACCGCCGCCATCCCGTCCCCATCGCCTCCCTCAGCCCAGGCGGGACGGTTTGCGTGAGGGCCAAGCTCCTCGCCGTCACCTCGCGAAGCGCCAGGCGCAGGGGGGTGCACGTCACGGAGGCTCTGGTGGCGGACGCCACGGGAAGCGTCCACGTGGTCTGGTTCAACCAGCCCTGGCTCAAGGAATCCCTCCCTCAAGGCACGGAGCTTTTCCTCTTCGGGAGGGTCGAACTCTTTTCCGTCCGAGGTGGGCTGAGGCTCCAGATGGAGAGCCCGGAGGTGGAGAAGGTGCCCTCGCCGGGCGAGGCCGCCATCCACTTGGATCGGATCGTCCCCGTCTATAGAAAGGTGGGGAACCTGCCCAGCAAGGCTTTCCGCACGCTCATGTTCAGGGTTTTCGAAGCGGGCCGGTCCATTCCGGAGGTGCTCCCGAGGGCCCTGCTTCGGGAGGAGGGCTGGGCGGGCCGCGGAGAGGCATTTCTCAAGGCCCATTTCCCTGATGACGGCGAGTCACTGAAGGATCTGGCGGCCCTCAAGACGCCCGCCTTCAGGCAGCTGGCCTTCGAGGAGATGCTCGGGCTTCAATCCTCCCTCATGGCGGCGCGGCAGGAGAGGAAGAGCCTGAGCGGAGTGGTCATCCGCCCCGATCCCGCCACCGGCGATCTCCTGCGCAGGCTCCTTCCCTTCCACCTGACGGGGGCCCAGCGCCGCGTGCTCAAGGAGATCGTCTCGGACCTGGAGTCGCCCGCGCCCATGTACCGGCTCCTGCACGGGGACGTGGGAAGCGGGAAGACGGTGGTGGCGTTTCTGGCCATGATCATGGCCGCGCACCAGGGCTTCCAGGCGGCCTTCATGGCGCCCACCGAGGTGCTCGCCGGCCAGCAGTTCAAGAAGCTGCAATCTATGGCCGGGCCCTCAGGGATGCCCGTGGGGCTCCTGACGGCCGCCGTGAAGGGGAAGGCGCGCAGGGATCTCCTGGCCGACCTCGCCTCCGGAGAATTGCGGCTGATCGTCGGTACGCACAGCCTCTTTCAGGAGGGAGTGGACTACGCCTCTCTGGGCATGGTCGTCATCGACGAGCAGCACCGCTTCGGCGTGGTTCAGCGCTCGCGGCTGGTGGCGAAGGGGAGGGAGCCCAACGTCCTCGTCATGTCGGCCACGCCCATTCCGCGGAGCCTGGCCCTGACCCTCTACGGCGATCTGGATCTGAGCGTCCTGGATGAGCTGCCGCCCGGGCGCCGGGAGGTGGTGACGGCGGTCCGAGGCCCATCGGCGCGCCACCGGGTGGAGGAGTTCCTGCGGCGCGAGATGGACGCGGGGCGCCAGGTCTTCGTCATTTACCCGCTGGTGGAGGAGTCGGCGGCCACCGACCTCCAGGCCGCCACGCAGGGATTCCAGCGGCTGACGGCGGGGCCGTTCCGGGGCTACCCGGCGGCCCTCCTCCACGGCCGCATGAAGCCGCGGGAAAAGGAAGCCGTGATGGAGCGATTGAGGAGCGGCGAGATCCGGCTCCTGGTGGCCACATCCGTGGTCGAGGTGGGAGTGGACCTGCCCGAGGCCTCCGTCATGATGGTCGAACACGCCGAACGCTTCGGTCTGGCCCAGCTCCATCAGTTCCGGGGCCGGGTCGGCCGGGCCGGCCACAAAGGGTACTGCATCCTGATGCAGGGTCCGGACGCCGGAGAGGATGCGCTGAAGCGCCTCAAAGTCCTGGAGGGCACCCGCGACGGGTTCGCCATCGCGGAGGCTGACCTGCAGCTCCGCGGGGCCGGAGAGCCGGCGGGTACCCAGCAGTGGGGAGGGGGGGGGTTCCGGCTGGCCAATCCGCTGCAAGATTTTGATATGCTTCAGAAGGCCAGGAATTGGGCGGCCCGGCTGGCCGCCCAGGATTTCACGTGGGATGCGGACGAGAAGGAGCGATTCAACCAATGGATCGAAGAGTGGCAAGCGCGCTGGGGTTCCTTGGGTCGGATCGGCTGAGGTGGCCGCTCTCCCTGCTTCTTGGGGTTCTGCTCTGGGCCGCCTCCCTTCCTCCGTACGGGATCGGGATCCTGGCCGTCCTGGCTTTCGTGCCCCTGCTGTATTCGCTTCCCGGTGTCCCCATGGCCAAAGTGCTGTCGAAGGGTTGGCTGGCGGGGACCCTGTGGGAGTTCAGCACCCTCTGGTGGCTCATTCCAACGCTGGTCCGATACGGGAACATCGCCGAGCCGCTGGCGCTCCTTCTGGTCCTGGGCATGTGCGGGGTCCTGGGGCTCTACATGGCGGGTTTTCTTGGGACCATGGCCTTTCTGGTGAAGCGGCGCGGCGATTGGGCCATCGTCCTGGCTCCCTTCGCCTGGGTCCTCTGGGAGTGGCTCCGCGGCGTCCTCCTCAGCGGCTTTCCGTGGTGGGGACCAGGATACGCGCTGAGCCTCTACCCCGCTTTCCTGCAAGGAACCCGGCTCTTCGGAATTCTGGGGCTCTCCTTCCTGGCTCTCCTCGGCTCTGCCGCCGTCACCCTGTACCTCAGGGATCGGCATAGCACGGTCGCCCTGGTGACCGTTCCCGTCGCGCTGGTCCTCCTCGTGGGTTCCTATGTGGCGGGTGCGTGGTGGAACGCCCAGCCCGTGGAGCCAAGGCCGGCCATGCCGGTGGGCTATCTGCAGCCCCAAATCCCGCAAAACCGCAAGTGGGACCCCCAATTCTCCGGCATGATCCTGAAGCGGACGTTGGATCTCTCCATGGCCTTTCAACACTATGGCCTGAAGCTCCTGGTCTGGCCCGAATCCAGCACGCCCTTCGAATGGGACGCCGACGCCACCTACCGCCTGGCCGTGGCGAAGGTGGCCGGAGCCATCAACTCCCCGATCTTGGTGGGGAGCGTCCTCTCTTCCTCCGGCGGCTACCAGAACGGCGCCGTGCTGGTCATGCCCGACGGCAAGGAGGCGGGGCGCTACGCCAAGACCCACCTCGTGCCCTTCGGCGAGTACGTGCCCCTTCGCCAGTGGCTCTTCTTCGCCAGACCCATCGTGGAGGAGGTCGGGGAGTTCGCTCCGGGCCACAGCCTTCAGCCCCTCTCCCTGCCGGAGGGAAAGGTGGGAGTCACCATCTGTTACGAAGGCATTTTCCCGTCCCTCGTGCGCCGGGAGGTCCGAAACGGGGCCCAGCTCCTGGTGAACATGACCAACGATGCCTGGTACCGGGGCACGCCCGGACCCGACCAGGACTTTCTCATGCAGCGGGTCCGGGCGGTGGAGAACGATCGCTATCTGATCCGCAGCGCCAACGGGGGGGTCAGCGGCGTAATCACCCCGCGCGGCCAACTCCAGGCCGCCACTCCGAAGGGTCAGCCCGCCTCCTTCTGGGGATTGGTGGAGTTCCGGTCCCAAAGGACCCTGTGGGACCGTGTCGGCAACGCCTGGCTTCTGCTGCCTCTGCTCGTGATCCTCTTTTTCGCCCGGCCGTCCCGGGCCAACCAGCCCGGAGCGCGGCTCTCTCCATGAGCGCCCCGCGCCGGCTCCGCCGGCTCGTGGGATGGGCGACCTACGCGATCCTGATTCTGGGGCTCCTTCAGGAGGGAGCAGGATGGGCCGCGTCGGCCTGGCTGGGCCGTTGGCTCGGCACGAGGCCGCCCATCCGCGTTCACCTCCTGACCCTCGACATCTCCTCCCCGGAAGGTTCCGGCCTCTTCCGGGGTGTCGGTGTGCGGTGGTCGGGGGTCCGCGTGGACCTTTGGGGGCGACTGAGCGCCGAGGGTGCCGAGTTGGGTCCGGTGAAGGCCCCTCTCCTGTCGCTGAAGGATCTGAGGCTGGGAGATCTCTGGGGGCTACCGACGGGGGGAGTCGCAAGGATCGCGGTGAGGCCGTTCGCGGCGGGATGGGCCTCCCTCGGCCAAGGCGCGGGAAGCCCTCAAGGCTGGATACTGAACGTGCCCCTGGATCTTCAGGTAGGGGATCTTCGCATCGAAAGTCCTGCGGGTCCCTGGCAGGGAAGCGGATGGGTGGGCGGCCGGCGAGGGGGAGGGGAGGGCACCTGGGCCGCTCGCTTGAGCGGCGCTACTGGAGTGCTGGACCTCTCCGGGAGCTGGAGCCCAAAGGGAGGATCCGCCGACCTGCTCTTCCGCGGCGGAGGGAAGACTCTGGCCATCGGTCGATGCGGCTGGACCTCGGACCAAATCTCCACCGATCTGGAGGGCTGGCCCAACGGCCAGAGTTGGGGGGTTGAGGGAAGGGTCGTAAGGGGCGGCAACGCCCAATTCGCCCTCTGGAATCCGGGGTCGCTGGAAGGCGGCGGAGTCGCCTGTGCGGAGCTGGCCCCGGGAGGAGCTCCCGGTTCCCCCGGAAGCTTGATCAGATATCTGGCGGGAGAACTGCGCCTGGCCTCGCCGATGGTGAAGGGAATCGGCCGCATCCAAGACCCGATCCTCACGTTACATTATCACCCAACCCTTCACGAAGCGGGGCATCCATCCACTTGCATTTCCGCCTCCCTGCGTGGTTTGTGGTCGGACTCTCGTGGAGGCGCACCCATGCCGCTGCGGGCGAACGTGGATTGGCTGGGAACGGAGGGCAAGGCCTGGAGCCTGGGATTCACGGCAGACACGGGAATGGCCAGGAACGCCCCGCCTTCGGGCGCCCCACGCCTCGCGGGATGGTTGGCGCCGGGAACGGGGGGGCATCC
>JAJYCJ010000158.1 GCA_021778515.1 Acidobacteriota bacterium | reverse complement strand
CGCTCGATCATAGCCGTTCCGCCCTCCCAACGCTTGGTGCCTCGTTGGTGCAGCGAAAATCCGTGCACATTGGACCCGAAAACGGCCCCCCGCGTCAAGTGCCCGCTCCGCACGCCGAAAGGGCCCGGAACCGGAAGCTCGTCAGTGTCCGTCCCGCTTGCTCGCCTCCGGCAAAACTCCATTCGATCGTGAGAAACCGCGTCACCTGGCTGGAGAAGTCTAGCACAGCGCGGCCGGAAGTCAAGGCGCAACGCATGGGACCTGTGCCGTGCAGTTGGTGCCGAAACACTCCAGCTCGACCTCCTCCCCGCCATCCGAGGGCTTTTCAAGTACAAGCGTAATATAGCACCCGATTCGGGCCGGTCAACCCCGAATGGGGCCCGGAGAGACGCTCCACCGGGCGGCGGGATCCACCCCCGGATTGAGGCCGGGATCGTCGGTAACGCCCTACCTTCCAGCCAGTTGCGGCGAGAGGGGAGGGGCCGCCGCTGGGAGGCCGCCCGCCTTTCCACGCACCGGGCGCCCCCCGGATTGGCCTCGGCGAGGCGGAAGCATTCCCTTACCTTTCAATAGATAGCCCCTGCAAGCACCGCCCCTTTCGCGCGGACTCCCCCCCCTGTGAGCCGCGTCACAGAAAGGGACACCGCGGGACCACAGAATGGACGGGCAAGTGTGATCGGGGTCACAGACGGCACCGCCGGGAGGTCGGCGAAGAACTTCGCCTCCCGCGGAGAGAAGCCTCCCATAGGGCGAAGGCCGGCCGCAGTGGGAGGGGATGCCCATCCCCGACCCCTGGGAAGAGCCTCGGCCTCCATCTTCCGCCGCCCTTCCCGGCTCCCGCCCCAGTTGAAACGAAAGAGGGGGCCCGAAGGCACACGACCATCGTACCCGTCTCTGGGAGGCCTCTGGAGAGGCCGGTGGGCCGAGCCCTCTCCATCCATCGCGCCCTGGAGAGCTCTCCTGCGCGGAGAACGCATCGGTCCGCAGCGTCCAGCCCGCGTCCCGCTCAATCGCTTAATTGCTTTTCGCTTAATCGCTCAATCACTTCCCGCTTAATCGCTTCTCACGTCCCGCGTCTCGCGTTAGAAGACGGGGTCGGGGTCCTCGGGGCCGCGCCAGACGCCGTCCTCGTCCTTCCGCCAGAAGTCGGCGGGGCAGGAGGAGCGCTCCGCGAGCTCGCGCAGGGGAGCGAGCCAGCAGGGATTCTCGCCGAGGGCCACGAGCCCCTCGGCCGCGGTCATGACCATCTTGCGCACGACCACCTCGGCGGGCGGACCCACGGGCGGCGTCCACCGGGGGCCGTATCGGGCGGCCTCCAGCAGAGAGCGCCTCAGGAGGGCCGCGGTGTAGGCCGGCCGGAGCGCGTCCCACTCGGCGAGCGGCCCCTCCAGCGCCAGCAGCCCCTTGAAGAGGGCCGCCACGGCGAGGGCCAGCGGAAGCGGCAGGGAGTCCGGAGTGCGGATCTCCAGGTATCCGCGCGGACGGACTTCGGGGAAGAGGGTCGTGAGGTGGAGGCTCCAGTCTTCCAGCGTCACGGGCCCGAGCCCGCCCGGGCTCTTGAGGAGCCGCCGGAAGGTGCGCTCCTGGATGGGCACGTAAGCCCCGTCGCGCATGAGGAAGAGGACGGGGCGGTCCAGGGCGTAGCGGACGAGCTCCGCGTAGCCGAGGCGCTCCGAGAAGAGGAAGCCCGGCACGCCGCACCGGAGGGGATCGGTGCCCCGCCAGATCCAGGGCCGCTGCGTCAGCCACCGGCTCCGCCGTCCGTCGGCCACGGGGGCGTTGGCGGTGAAGGCCACGAGGTAGGGCAGCGCGGCCAGCGCGCCGCGGGCCTTCGCGGCCATGTCCGCCTCGTCCTGGTAGTCCAGGGCCACCTGGGTGGCGGCGGTGAGCTTCATCATGCGGCGGCCCCTCGTGCCCGCGGCCTCGAGGTGCCGCCTCAGGAGGACGTACCGCGTCTTGGGCACGTCGGGAAGGTCCTCGGGGCCGTTGTGGGGCGCGACCCCCCACGGGACCAGCCGGAAGCCTCGCCGCCGGGCCTCGCCGTCCACCTCCTTGAGCACCCTGGCCAGAAAGCGGTGGACCGTCTCCAGGCTGTCCACGGGAGGCGAGGCGATCTCCACCTGGCCCCCCGGCTCCAGGGCCACCATGCCTCCGCCCCTCAGCCGGACGGCCGTCACGTGGCCGTTCTCTCGGACCGCCTCGTGCTGAAGCGAGAGGGCGGCCAGCAGAGACTCCACCCCCCGCTCGCCCGCGTAGGGCACGAGACGGCTGGTGGGGTCCACCGGGAGCTGCTCCCACTCCACCCCGATCCGGCCCCTTACGGGCTCCTTCGGCTCGAAGGCGGCACAGAGCTGCGAGAGCGATTCGATGGGCGTCCTGTCGCCCGGCCGGTCGGTGCTCATGGGGGAGTGAGAAGGGAGAAGTGAGGAGTGAGGAGTGAGGAGTGAGGAGCGAATAAGCGATTAAGCAAGACGCGATGAAGCGAGAAGCGATTGGGCGAGAAGCGAGACGTCGGACGCAAAACGGCTTTTCTTTCCCTATTCACCAATGTTCACCTACATCCCTTAATCGCCTAACGGCCCAATCGCTCAATTGCGTAATCGCCGAATCGCTTAATCCCCTACTCCCCCGCGTGCTGCTGCTTCCAGCCCTGGTAGCGTTCCAGGTAGTCCGCCAGGACCCTCTCGGGGTCCAGGTGGAGGTACTGGGCGAGCTGCTTCACGAAGCCCTTCAGGTAGATGAGGCCCGGGAGCACGTCGAACCGCTCGGCCTCGATGGACTCCAGATACCAGGCGCGGATGTTGGTCTCCTCAACGATCTCCGCGAGCGAGATGCCCTGCGCCTCCCGGATCTTGTGGAGGCCGGGGCCGTCGAAGATCTTCACCTCCTGGAGCACCGCCTCCAGGCTCTTCTGGACCCGCAGGCTGCCCGTGTCTTCGGTGGGCGTCCCGCCCTGCGGGGCCGGGGCGGCCGGGTGGGTACCCTCCGCCGCGGGCTCCCGGTACTCCGCCACGCGCTGCTCGGCGCTCATCTGCCCCGAGGTGATCAACTCCTCGTCGTACTTCTGGCGGAGGCTCGTGGTGATGAGGGTCTTGTAGGCGTCGTCGATCATCTCGCGGATGGCCTCCCGCTCCTCCTTGGTGTAGAGGCTCAGGGTGAGCGGCGAGGTCTCCTGGTAGGGCTCCATGACCTTGGCGTAGGCGGACTGGATCTCCTTGGTCGTGGCGTTGTAGGGGGCCTCGATGAGCTGGTAGGCGTTCATCTCGTTCAGCGGCAGCGGGGTCAGGTGCCCCTCCTCGGGACGGGGCTCCTTCTCCTCTTTCAGCAAGGCGTTGGCCAGCTTCTCCACGGAGAGGCTGTAGGGGCACATGGGGTAGGCCTTGGCGATGGGTTCGAGGTTCCGCTGGGCCTGGGCCGCCTGGGCGTCCCACTCCAGGCCGCCGAGAAACCGGAAGGGGCAGAGGAAGTAGCGCCGCAGCAGGCTCTCGAGCTGGGCGCCGAGCCGCGTGTCCTTCTCCGAGGTGAGGCCCGACTGGGCGAAAGAGAAGCGGCGCGAGCGGATGGCCCGCTCCACGGCCGCCAGGTCCTCCTCCCGCGTCTCGGGCAGCTCCCAGAAACCCGCCAGCGGCGAGCTGGCGTTGATCGAGGAGGAGAGCGCCTGGTACCGCTTCTTGTTCAGGCTCTCCATGAGGAGCCGCCGGAGCACCGCCCGGAGAAACCGGTAGAAGGGCTCCACGCCCACGGGGGCGGCCTGCACCACCACGACCGGCAGGTGGCCCGCCAGGAAGAAATCCAGGGCGTCCAGCCCGGTGCCCCCGCCTGCATCCACGATGACGTAGTCGTACGGTAGGTTCGGGAGGCTGCTGAGGACTTTCTGCTTGGTGAGGTAGGCCATGTTGGCCACTTCGGGCAGATCGGGG
>JAJYCJ010000157.1 GCA_021778515.1 Acidobacteriota bacterium | reverse complement strand
GAGATGCCGGAAAGTGCCGTCAGACCGGCACCGAGACGGAGGTGAGCGGTGACCAAACGCGAAGCGCTGGCGAGCTGGATGAAGGAATCGGTGATCCTGGCCGACGGCGCCATGGGCACCGTCCTGCACCTCCGTGGCATCCCGAGGAACCGCTGCCTGGAGGAGGCCAACCTCAGCCAGGCGGACCTGGTCTTCGCCCTCCACCGGGAGTATGTCCACGCCGGGGCCCAGATCCTGACCACCAACACCTTCAAGGCCAACCGCCTGGGCCTGCGCGTCTTCGACCTGGAGGGGCGGCTGGAGGAGATCAATGCCCGCGGCGTGGAGATCGCCAGGCGAGCGGCCCACGGGGCTCCCGTGTGGGTGGGCGCTTCCATCGGCCCCCTCAAGGTGATGCTGAAGCCCTACGGAGACATGGAAGAGGAGGCGGCGCGCGAGATCTGCCGGGAGCAGGTGGCGGCCCTGGCCTCCGCCGAACCCGACCTCTTCATCCTGGAGACCCAGCAGTCGGCGCTGGAGACCTGCTTCTTCATCGACGCGTGCAGGGAGGTGGCACCCGAAATCCCCATCCTGGCCTCCCTCACCTTCAACCGGGAGGGGAGGACCTTCTTCGGCGACACGCCCGTCGAAGGGTGCAGGCGCTTGGCCAAACAGGGCGCCGACGTGGTGGGCATCAACTGTTCGGTGGGCCCCGCCGACACCCTGCCCCTGGTGGAAGAGGTCTGTCAGAACGTGGGCCACCCGCTGGTCGTCATGCCCAACGCCGGCTATCCCACCGAGGTGGATGGCCAGATCCACTACCTCTCCAGCCCCGAGTACGTTGCGAACTACATCAAGCGATACGTGGACCTCGGGGTGAACATCGTGGGCGGCTGCTGCGGCACGACGCCCGAGACCATCCGGGCGGTGGCGCAGATCATCCGGAAACGGCCGCCCGTGAAGCGCCAGGGCAGCCCGGAGGGGTGGGTCCTGATGGAGGACGCGCCCGCCGCCGCGCCCCCGCCGCAGGGAGGAGGCTTCTTCGCCCGTCTGCGGAGCGGATTCGCGGTGACCTGTGAGATCAATCCACCCAAGGGCCCCGACGCCCGCGAGGCGGTGGAGACGGCCCGTCTGCTCAAGCAGGCCGGGTCCTCCGCGGTGGATATCGCGGACAACCCCATGGCCCGGGTGCGCGTCTCCTCCATGGCGCTGGCCCATTTCGTCCAGCAGGAGACCGGCCTGCCCACCATCCTGCACATGACCTGCCGGGACAGGAACCTGCTGGCCCTGCAATCCGAACTCCTGGGCGCCTCGCTCCTGGGCGTGGAGGGGATCCTGGCCCTCTCCGGCGATCCTACCGCCCACGGGGATTTCCCGGCGGCCACCTCGGTGAACGACGTGAACGTGGTGGGCCTCGTGAAGATCATCGCCTCGTTGAACCGGGGGCTGGATTTCTCGGACCACCCCACGGGCACCCCCACCCAGTTCGCGGTGGGTGTGGGGGTGAACCTGACGGCGCCGGACCCCGAGAAGGAGATCGCCAAGCTGAGAGAGCGGCTGGATGCCGGGGCGGTCTTCGCCATGAGCCAGCCCGTCTTCGACCTGGAGCCCGTCCGGCGGTTTCTCGACCGGTTGAAGGGCCTGCCCGTGGTGATCCTCCCTGGCGTACTGCCCATCGCCAGCCTGAAGCAGGCCCTCTACCTAGCCAACGAGGTGCCCGGGATGACAGTCCCCAGGACCGTCATGGAACAGTTCGAGCGCCTAGGGAGGAGGGAGGACCAGATGGCCCTCGGCGTGGAGCTCGCGCAGGAACTCCTGCGGGGCCTGAAGGAGTTCGCCGCCGGCGCCTACCTCACCTCCGGAGGCCGCAAGATGCCCGTCCTCGGGGATGTTCTGGCTGCCCTGCACTGAGGGGTGATGGGGGGAAGCGCCGGTAGGGGTGCGCTGCGCGCCACGGAGGGGAGGCGTTACCGCCTGAGGTCCTTTGCGGGCGGTCCTTCAAGGGGGTCCTCAGGTGATCGGTGCTGCGCGCCGGTCACCTCCAGCTGATCTCGTAGACGCAGATCCGATCGGGGCTGCCGGGAACCAGCCCGCACCGGTCGTGGGTCACCAGCGGCCCGGTGACCCCCAGCTTTTCGAGCGCGCCGTACAGGTACCCCACGCCCGTCGAGCAGTCCATCTGGTCGGCCTTTTCCACGCCCGCGTTGTCGATGCTGACCCGGAAGCGCCGGGGGCCCAACTCCTCCACCTGGATGTGGTCCGCGAAGGCGTCTCCGTAACACTTGCGGTTGATCTGGACGAAGCCGCTCTTCAGCCAGTCCTCCGGGCGCTTGCCGGAGAAGTAGGCCCTGAAGACCGTGTCCGCCTGCCGGTGGGCGTTGAACTGCCCCGCCTCGAAGGTGATGCACGGGATGCGCGACGTGGTGGTGTGCAGGGGCGCTCCGGGACCCTTGAACGCGATGGTGATGGCTTCGAGCAGGACCTTGTCCACCCAGTCGGGGAAGTAGGAGCTGGAGAGCACGATCCCCGAAAAGAGGCGGGTCTTAAGGAACTCGGCCTTCTCCGGTGTGCCGGCCAGGCGGAGGGCCTGGGCCTGTACCTCGGCCAGAGTCTTCGGATAATCCAGCCCCCTCCGCTTGCAGTAGTCTTCGAGAAAGAGGAGCCGGCCCTTAATGAAATCCCCCAATTGAAGCTCGCCTTGCTGCGTCTCCATGGTTCGCCTCCGCACTCAGCTAGGTAAGATCATAGTGCACGAGTGGGCCGGCGGCCAAAGGGGACCCGAGGTTTGCGAGGGCCTGGGATTTTTTACTTGACTTTGTGGTCATATATGACTATTATTCTAGTGCGGAGGCTGGTCATGGATTTTGCGAAGAAGCTCGTATCGGTCCGGAAGTCTCTCGGGTTGACCCAGGCGGAGGTGGCGCGGCGCCTGGGATGGAGCCCCCCGAACTACGCGCGCATCGAGAAGGGGCGCATCACCCCCTCGCTCCGCTCCCTGGAAGCCATCGCCGAAGCCATGGAGGTGCCCCTCTCCATGATCACCCAGGAGAACCCCCTGGCCGAGGAGGTGCCGGTCGTGGCCTTCGCCTCCGCGGGGGAGGCGGTGGAGTTCACCGACCAGGGCTACCCCGCAGGCGGCGGCATGTACTTCCTGCCCCGCCCGCCGCAGTTCACGGACCCCAACGGCTTCGGCGTGGAGGTGGCGGGGGACAGCATGGTGCCCAAGTACGAGGACGGCCAGGTGGTCATGGTGGACACGCGCAAGAGGCCCGTCAGCGGCGACTATGCCGTCATAGGCCTCATGACCGGCGAGAAGTACGTGAAGCGCTACCGGGAGGCGGGCGGGCGGATCATCCTCGAATCGGTGAACCCCCTCTACCCGCCCGTTGTCGTGGAGCCCCAGGATGTCCGTTTCGCCTACAAGATCGTGTGGGTGAGGGAAAGATAGAAACAGGGAAACAGGGAGACAGAGAAACAGGGAGGAGAAAAAAGATGGAGGCCAAAACCCAGCCGACGGTCCGGAGCTATCAGGACCTGCGGGTGTTCCAGGGCGCGATGGATGCGTGCATCGAGGTTTTTTCGATCAGCAAGAAGTTCCCCCCCGAAGAGCGTTTCTCTCTTACCGATCAGGTGCGAAGGTCCTCCCGCTCGGTGTGCGCCAACCTTGCCGAAGCATGGAGGAACCGGCGACACAAGGGTGCATTCATCGCTAAGCTGGACGACTCCCTCGGGGAGGCAACGGAAACGCAAGTATGGCTGGAGATCGCCCGGCGTTGCAGGTTTTTGAGCGATGCCGAATCGGAAAATCTGGTTCGGGTGTACGACAAGATTTCGGCGCAACTGGTTTCCATGATTCAAACATCCGAGAAATGGCTGGTACCTGCACCGGAGAACCGCGCCGCTGCTACCGGGGCGGAGGGGAGGATGGCCTGACAGCTTCCTGCTCCGTTTTTTCCCTGTTGCCCTGTTTCCCTGTCTCGCTGTCTCTGTCCATCAGGGG
>JAJYCJ010000066.1 GCA_021778515.1 Acidobacteriota bacterium | reverse complement strand
CGCGGCTGTCGAGGAGGTTGGCGGCCTCGGCGTCGGTGCGGGCCACGAGGATGCCCGGCACGCGCATGACGTCGAGCTGGAAGCGCGCCGCGTTGAGGCGCTTGATCTGTTCGTCCGAGGGCACGAGAACCTTGCCGCCCTGGTGGCCGCACTTCTTGGTGCCGGGGCGCTGGTCCTCGATGTGGTAACCCGGCACGCCGGCCTCCACGAAGCGGCGGATGAGGTTGCGCACGTGCGGGTCGCCGCCGTGGCCCGTGTCGGCGTCGGCGATGATGAAGGGCCGGTAGTCCACGGCGGGCGTCTCGGCGCGCTGCTTCTCGCTCATGTGCGATCGGAGGAACTGCTGGTTCCGGTCGGCCGCGAGCAGGGCGCGTACGAGTCCCGCAGCCTCCTCGGGAACCTGGCTCAGCGGGTAGCTCGCCAGGTCCGAGCCCGGGTCCTCGGCGGTGGAGCCCTTGGCGGAGGTGGCCCAGCCGCCGAGGTAGATGCCCTCGATCCCCATCCGCTTGATGGTCACCGCCTGGCCGGGGGAATAGGGGCCGAAGGTGGTGATGCTCCGGCGCTCGACGAAGAGCTGGAGCAGGCGGTCGTAGAAGGCCGCCGCGGCCTCCCTCGCCACCGTGTAGTCGCGGGGGATGGTCCCACGCTGCTCCACCACCTGGCGCGCCGCGTAGAGGCGCGTGATGCCCTCGAAGCGGGGGCTCTCCATCCAGGCCCTGGTTTCGGCGACGTCCTGTTCGAAAGCGTTCATGGTTCCGTCTCCTGCCATCGCTGTTGGGCTATGCGTTAACCGCCCCCCTCTTGAGGGCCGCGTGGACTCGACGCCAGCCCCGGGATGGCGGTTCAGGTCCCGTTTCTCCGTCTCGTCCCGAGTCTTCATTCGGCGCCTCAGAAATCCAGGTTCTCGGTGAGGCGGGTGCCGTCGCGCCCGAAGGCCTCCAGGTAGCGCGCGATGCGCTCCCGTGCCACCGCGAGGTCGTGGTTGTCGAGGTTGAGGTTCAGCAGGTCCACCATCCAGGGAGTCTTCACCGGGTCGGTCACGTAGGCCTGGACGATGGCGCGGGCGATGGGCAGGGTGGTGCCCTTCGAATCGTCGTGCACATCCCGGTTGTCCGCCCTCTGAAGCTTGGCGTACTCCTCCTCCAGGAGGCGCTGGAAGAGCGCCAGGGTAAAGGGGGCGCCCCTCTTCGCGCCGGTCTGCGCGTCGTCCTCGGTGAGCCTGGCCCCTTTGTGGAGCCATTCCCAGAGGATGCTGAGGCGGATCTCGCCCGTGGCCATATCCTCCATGAGGTAGAGGACGTCGTCGTCGCCGAAGAAGTCGGCGGGCTTGAGGGCCGCAGCCTGGAAGCCGCGGCCGAAGGCGTTGCCGTACTGGAGCGCCACGCTCAGAAGGTCCCGGGCACCGCGCACCGTGCGCGGGGCCGGATCCAGGAGCGCGAGGCCGGCGGCGTCCTGCTCCGTGTAGGTCGGCGGCGGAAAGGGCCTGCCGAGCTGGTTCTCCTCGCCGGCCTTCTCCCAGACGGGGCGCACGATGTGGACCATCTTCCAGTGAGCCACCCACTTGCCGCTCGCCCCCTCGCGCTGCTCGCGCTCGGCTCCGGCCACGGCGCGCCGCATCCCCGCCGCCACGCCCTCGGGCGTGCCCACGGGGATGTTGGTCTCCATGCCGCCCTGCCAGAGCGCGAAGCGGCCGTTCCGGTCGGGCGTGTTCACGGCCCTGCGCACGCGGTCCTCGTAGGTGCGCATGTAGCCGTAGGTCATGGCGATGGCGTCGATGTTGGGGTTGACGAACTCCGGGTCCCACGAGAGCGCGTCGGAGACGCTGTTGATGTAGTCCCAGCGGCCCGTGTTGAAGCCCACGAAGTGCTGGCCGAGGGCGGCGCGGATCTCCATGAGCTGGAAGCAGGCCTCGATCTGCTCCACGAGGACGTAGGCCTTGATCGTACCGGCGGCCAGGCCGAGGTGGCCTTCGAGGGCTGCGAGCAGGTCGTTCCAGAGGGCCGCCTCCTCGGCGGTCTGGATCTTGGGCAGGTAGAGGACCACGGAGGAGCCTTCGGCGCGGAGCCGCTCGTGGTTCGTCGCCACGTAGAGCACGAGGTCCACGATGGAGGCGGAGAAGCCCGCGCCGCCGGCCTCGCGCACGTGGCGGTCGTCCAGGTGCAAGCCCCGGCAGCGGAAGAGCTTCGTGGTGAAGCCGAGCTGCTCGCGCCCGTTCGCGATGATGGGCCGGCCGAAGAACCCTTGAGCCCAGGCGTTCATTTCGACGGCCACCTCCTCGGCCACCTCCAGAAAGAGGGGGTCCTTCGCGATGGCGAGCTTCAGGTTGCGCTGGTTGTCGAGGGCCATGGTCTCCACCTGGCCGAGGGCGTCCTCGCCGTCGAACATCCAGCCGTCGGCCCCCGAGAGCAGAGCGTAGGCCACGTTGCGCAGGCCGCTCTTCACGGAGGCGCGCGGCTTGGTGGCCGGGCCCGTGCCCTGGATCCACTGGCGGCGAAGGTCGTGCGGGATCTCGGCGCCCTCGAAGCGGCCGTCCCGCGCGTCCTCTACGCGGATGGAGGTGCGCGGGATGAGCGAGGTGGCGGGCAGGAACCCTATGCGTTCGTGGTTTTCGATGCGGCCGCGCCGGCGCGCGATGCGCGCAGCCATGAGCTCGCGGCGGTCGGCGTTGAGCGGCGCGAGGGCCTCCAGCGCCGCCAAGACCTCCCACGTGAAGAGGTCCGCGTACTGCCTCGTGGTGGCTCGAAACTCCAGCTCGATGCCCATCCTGCCTCTCCTCTCCTCGGCGCCCGGCACCCGCCGGGTCCGGCCGGAAACGCCGATTTCTCCCGGCGGGGCTCGGGGTTCGCGTCACCGGCCGGCTCCCCGAGGGGACACCTCCCGCGGCTCCTGGTGAACAACCCATGCAACGCGGAGTAGCGGGGGTAAATTCCGCCGCGGCCTCTCGAACAAATCGTTGCTCCGCCTCGTATCCAGCTTACAGGAGATCGCGGTTCAGGGGCTCTGCCCCGGGAGGCGGCCATGCCGGGCAAGCGGGTCCGTACGGAGGAGTTCATCATCAGCGGCGACCAGCTCGTCGCCAAGGTCAAGGAGATCCTCCACGGCGGGAACATCCGCCGCATCACGATCAAGGATGCCGGCGGCGAGACCCTCATCGAGGTGCCCCTCACCCTCGGCGTGGTGGGGGCGATCCTGCTTCCCGTCTGGGCGGCCATCGGTGCCATCGCGGCGCTGGTGGTGAAGTTGAAAATCGTGGTGGAAAAGATCGAGGAGGATGCGGGGGAAGATCAGCCCGGCACCTGATGCCCGCGCGGGCAGCGACGAGGGCCTCACTCGGGACGGGGCCCCTTCCCGCGCGCCCGTCCTCACCCTGGTCTGCTACCCTTGAGCCATGGCGACGAGGTGCTTGAGTCCGCACAAGGCCTTCGAGGAGATCCGGAGCCACTGCCTGGCCAAGGCGGGGGCGGTGGAGGAGTACCCCTGGGGCGCGGTGGTCTGGAAGGCGCGCGGTAAGGTCTTCGCCATCGGCCATGCGGGGGAGAACGCCTTCACCATCAAGGCCACGCCCGCCGACCAGGCCGTCCTGACGCACCACCCCGCCATCGAGAGGGCCGCCTACGTGGGCCGGTTCGGATGGGTCACCATCACGGTCTCCGACGAGGAGACCCTGGCCCTCGCGCGCACCCTCGTGGACCTCGCCCACGAGAGCCTACAGCGAAAACGGCGGTGAGCCGGCGCGGCGCCGCTCCTCCCGGCCCGGGGATCGGGGCCGGACCATCTGGAGGAGCGCGGCCGCCGCGGGCAGCGAGAGGCTTTCGGCCTCTGATTCGGGCTCGGACTCCTCGGCCGGCTCGCGCCCCTCCAGCTCCTGCTCGTGGTCCCGGTAGCGGAAGATGGACCAGGAGCCTCGGTCGTATTCGAGTGCCGTCAGGTTCTCGACCCAGTCGCCGGAGTTGAGGTAGGTGACCGTTCCTCCGTCCGTGGCGACG
Organism: Acidobacteriota bacterium; assembly: GCA_021778515.1. GTDB lineage: Bacteria > Acidobacteriota > UBA4820 > UBA4820 > DSQY01 > DTPS01. Next base: position 15,523 of record JAJYCJ010000066.1, on the reverse strand, counting down.
GCCTTGATGGCCGGCTGGTGGATGTGGCCGCAGACCGCGTAATCGTAGCCGTTCTCCGCGGCCAGCGCCGCCGCGGTCCGCTCGAAGTCCCCGATGAAGGCGACGGCCCCCTTCACTCCGTCCTTGATGCGCTTGGAGAGCGATATCCTGCCCCGGCCGGCGCCTTCGCTCAGCCAGTTGGCTATGCGGTTGATGAGGATGAGGAGGTCGTAGCCGAGGGAGCCCAGTTTGACGAGCCAGCGCGAGTGCTGCATGACCACGTCGAAGACGTCCCCGTGGAAGATCCACGCGCGCCGGCCGTCCAGATCGAGGACCACCTTGTTCACCAGGTGGAAGTTGCCCAGGTGCAGTTCGGCGAAGCGGCGGAGCATCTCGTCGTGATTCCCGGTCACGTAGTAGACCGGGGTTCCCGCCGCGATCATCTTGAGAATCCGCTTGACCACCTTCATGTGGCCCTTCGGCCAGTACCAGCGGCTGAACTGCCAGCAGTCGATGATGTCGCCGTTCAGGACGAGCGTGCCGGGCTCGATGCTCTTGAGGTAGTGCAGCAGCGGTTTGGCCTGGCATCCCACGGTACCCAGGTGGAGGTCGGAGAGGACCACCAGCTCGACGCTGCGGCGGCCCCCGGCTTCGCTGGAGGCTTGGCTCACGAGGAGGCCCCAGTGAAGGCCGTGCGGGGCGCGGCCCCGGGTGCGTGGCCCAACCCGGACCGGGCATCCAGCTCCACGCCGAAGGCGAGGGCTGGGCCCGGCAGGGGTTCGGAGCCGAAGGGGCGCATGGTTTGGGCCGTCATCTCTTCACCCGTCTTCCTTGTCCAGATGCCACCATTTCACCCTTGTGTGAAGGGCCCTTTGCTCCGGTGTTTCGGTGGCGACACCTCCGCGGGGGGTCCTTGCGGCGCCTTCCCGCCCGAGCTACCGTGGTTCCGGCCGGTCATCGGCAGGAGGCGCCATGGAGACGAAACCGAGGCTCGCGGTGCACGGCGGCGCCGGCGTCATCCTCCGGGAGCGGCTGACGCCGGAGCAGGAGGCGGAGGTCCGCCGCGCCCTGCGTGCGGCGGTGGAGGCGGGACGGGCGCCCTTGGAGCGCGGGGGCTCGGCCCTGGATGCCGTTCAGGCGGCGGTCCAGAGCCTGGAGGACTGCCCCCTCTTCAACGCGGGCCGGGGCTCGGTCTTCACGGCAGAAGGCCGGAACGAGATGGATGCGGCCATCGTGGACGGCGCCACGCTGGCCATGGGAGCCGTGGCCGCCGTCAGGCGTATCCGCAATCCCGTGGCGCTGGCCCGTCTGGTGATGGAGCGCTCGCCCCACGTGCTCCTGTCGGGCGAGGGGGCCGAGGTCTTCGCCGCCGCCTGCGGCGTGACTTTCGAAGAGCCCGCCTACTTCCACACCGACCGGCGCTGGCGCGAGTTGCAGGAGGCGCTCGCCAGAGAGGCATCGAAGCCGCCCGCAGCCCTCGGCACCGTGGGCGCCGTGGCCCTCGACGGGCGCGGCCACCTCGCCGCGGCCACCTCCACCGGGGGCATGACGGCCAAGCGCTACGGCCGCATCGGCGATTCGCCCGTGCCCGGCGCCGGCACCTACGCGAGGGACGGCCTCTGCGCGGTCTCCACCACGGGCCACGGCGAGTTCTTCCTGCGTACCGTGGCCGCCCACGAGCTGGCGGCCCTGATGCGTTACCGGAGGCTCCCGCTGGCCGCCGCCGCCCGCGCCGTCCTTTGCGAGGTGAGGGCCCTCGGCGGCTCCGGCGGGCTCATCGCCGTGGACGCCAAGGGCGCCATCGCCATGCCCTTCACCACGCCGGGTATGTACCGTGGCTGGACCGGCCCGGCGGGGCGCATCCGCACCGCCATCTTCGGCCGGGGCGCGGAGGTCGGGCCGTGACTCCCCTCCAGAGGAGCGGCCTGGCCATCGCCGCGGCGGGCGGGCTGATCGTCGCCGCGGGCCTCCTGGTGGCCAGCGGCGCCCTCAGGTGGTTCGGGCGCCTTCCGGGGGACATCCGGATCGAACGCGACCAGGTCCGCATCTATATCCCCCTCGCCAGCATGCTCCTCCTCTCGCTCCTCGCGAGCCTCCTGCTCCACCTCCTGCGCCGGTTCTGGTAGGGCGCACGAACCGGGACCGCGGCTGCCGCTTTCCCGAGAACGACTCGCCTCTCTCGCTTGACCGCACCCTCGCGGCTGGATATATTAACTACAAACTAGTCTGCATTACGAACCAGCCGCTTTTAGGAGGAGAAAAGCGTGGGCAGGCAAGGAGAGGGGAAAACGATCGAGCGGCGGGCCTTCTGGAACTCTCACCGGGACGGTCTGGTGGACCTTTTCGTCGGGCTGCTGTTGGCCCTCAGCGCGCTGGTGAGGCCGGACCACATGTGGTGGGTCTGGAACTCATCCGGGCTGGTGTTGGTTCTCGGAGGGCCCTATTTCAAAAGGCGGATCACCGAGCCGCGTGTGGGCCTCTTCGTCCCTTGCGAGGTCACGCGGAATCGAGATTTGCTGAGAATCGGATGCCTCGCCCCGGCAGGTTTGGTCGTGGAAGCGGCCTTGATAGGCCTGCTGGTTGGCATGAAAGCTGGTCGCTTCACGGTTCTGGAACCCTGGTTCCCACTCCTGGTGGGGGGAGCACTGGCGGCACTCCTGGCGGCCCTCGCCGGCCTGCTGCGCCTGAACCGCTTCCTGGCTTACTCGGCACTCGTTCTGGCCGCCTTTCTCTTGGCTCGGCTCACGGAGACGCCCGCGCGACTCTGGGCCGTCGGCGCCAGCTGCGCCATCACCCTCTGCGGCCTGTTCCTCCTGGTCACCTTTCTGAGCCGCTATCCGCCGCAGGAGAACATGGATGGCTAAGCAGGAGCCCGCCGCCGACCGAGGGCGCGGACTGCTGGAGCTCGACCGGCTGGTCCACGAGCCGGCGCGCCACCTGATCCTGGACCTCTTGGAGGCCGTGGAGGAGGCCGACTTCGTCTTTCTGCTCCACCACTCGGGCCTCACCCGCGGCAACCTCTCCTGCCACCTCGCCAAGCTGGAGGAGGCGGGCTACGTGGAGGTCCGGAAGAGCTTCGTGGGGAAAGTCCCGCGAACGGTTCTTCGGCTCACCTCCGCGGGACGGGAGGCCCTCCATCGGTACAGGGCCCAGATGCGGACCTTCATGGGTCATCGCCCTTGACCAGCGCCGCTCCCTCGGGTTTCCGACGGGAAGATCACGGAGATCAACGAGAACGGCCCTTTTGAGCCCCTCATCTTTCCTCCGTGAACTCCTGATCTCCCTGTGACATCATCCTCACCCGCCGCTGGCCTCACATCCATACAAGCGAGCCCGTGACTGTCCCAAACGGGTTCAACTCGCGCATCTGCGTCTTGCCTTGCGGAGCGAAGCGGAGGAAGGCGCGTTCCGGCGCCTCGGGTGTGGCGCGGAGGTGGTCCTCAGACCGCGCCCTCGGTGCAGCAGCGGAAGATCCCGATCTTGAGGAAGTCCATCAGGAAGAGAAAGGCCGCCGTCGCGCCGAAGGTCAGGGCGACGAGCGTCCAGGGGACGGCGGCCATCAGGATGCCGACGGCGGCCATGACGCTGACGGCGGCCACATCCACCAGGGTGCTGCCGAGCATCCATCGGCTGGGCATGGAATGCCAGAAGTGGTGCCGCTCCCGCACCAGGTAGACGGTGCCCTGGCCGGTGAAGGTCAGCATCAAGAACATGAGGGTCTGCACCTGGGGCAGCGGCAGGTGCATCCAAGCGCTGAAGGCGTAGAAGAGGCCGAGGGAGAAGAGCAGGAGCGGAACCGCCAGTGCCGAGGCCGCCAGCATGAGGGGCCGGATCGCCCAGCGGTCCGGCTTCTTGGCGAAAGTGACGTGGTCGGTCGTGATGGACATGGTGACGAAGTCGTTGGCGAAGAGCAGCAGGACGATGAGCATGGGCGTGAGAACGAGCACCTTGGCGATCACCAGGCCTAAGCTCAGGAACAGGGCTATCTGGAACGTCTTGATGATCTTGTTGAGCGTATAGGTGAGCATGCGCTGGTAGATGCGCCGGCTCGTCTGCACTGCGTCCACGATGTTGCCCAGGCCGGGGGTGGTCAAGACCAGGCTGGCGGCGGCCTTCGCCACGTCCGTGGCGCTGGAGACGGCGATCCCCACCTCCGCCTGGCGAAGGGCCGGGGCGTCGTTGACGCCGTCCCCCGTCATGCCCACCACGTGCCCTTCGGCCTGCAGGGCCTTGACGAGGTGGAATTTGTCCTCCGGGAAGACCCCCGCGAAAATGTCGCCCTGGAGAATCTCGGCGGTCACCCGCCCGCGCAGTCCCTCGGCGGAGCAGGCGGCACCCTCGATACCCACCTGGCCCGCCACCGATTGGGCCGTCAGCGGGTCGTCGCCCGTGACCATGAGGACGCGCACGCCGAGATCCCGAAGGTGTTGGATGAGGGCGCGGGCATCGGGGCGGGGCGGGTCCTGCAGGCCCAGCAGTCCACCCACCTCCATGGGGCCGTCGGGAGGGCCCGCCGCCACGGCCAAGACCCGGCAGCCCTTCGACGCCATCTTGGCCACCTCGTCCTGAAGGTCGGTTCCAGGACCGACCAGGGCCGCGATGGTCCCCGCCGCGCCCTTGACGACCCTGAGGGTCCTGCCATCGGGCAGGCGCACCAGCGCCTCGGAACGCTTGGTGGCCGGATCGAAGGGCGTGAAATGCAGGCGTTCGCCCTGCGCCTGCACGTTCCGCTCCCTGCCGGCCTTCAGGATCGCCATGTCCAGAGGGTCCTGCGTCGCCTCCTCGGAGGCCCACATCCCCCAGCGCAGAAGCTCCTCTTCGCCGTGCGGCGCGTAGGCGTGCATTGCGGCCAGGGAGAGCTGGTTCAGGGTGATGGTGCCGGTCTTGTCGCTCGCCAGCACCGTCATGGCCGCCGCTTCCTCGATCGCCGAGAGGCGCGTGGAGAGGACGCCATGGCGGGCCAAGTCGGCCGCGCCCAGGGCCGTTCCCAGGGTGAAGGTGGCCGGGAGGGCCACCGGCACGGAGGCCACCAGAAGGATGAGCGCGAAGGGCAGAAGCACGTGCCACGACAGCCCCGCGTGGAGCGCGTAGAGGGAGACGAGCACCACCAGCGTGGCATCGGCGATGATCAGGTACTTGACGATGGAGAAGATGGTGGATTCCAGGTGGCTGACGGTCTTGGCCGTGCGGACCAGCTCGGCGGTCTTTCCGAATTTCGACCGCGGCCCCGTGGCCGTCACCTCTCCCGTGGCCTCTCCCCGCTTGACCACGGCTCCCGCGAAGGCCGTGGCCCCCGGACCTCCGTCCACCGGGGCGGACTCCCCCGTGAGCGCCGACTGATCCATCTCGATCTGGCCCTCACCCAAACGCACGTCGGCGGGCACCAGATCGCCCATCCGCAGGTGGATCACGTCGCCCGGCACCAGATCGGCCGCCGCGACGGGCTTCCATGCCCCATCCCTCAGCACCCGCGTCTGCACGGTGAGGTGCTGGCGCAGCACCGCGAGGGCGCTCTGGGCTCGCCTTTCCTGAACCAGGCTGAGGAGGGCGTTGAAGAGGAGCAGCGCCCCGATGACGATCGCCTCGGGGAACTTGCCCAACACGAGCTCCAGTACCACCGTGGCTTCCAGCATCCACGGCACGGGAGCCCAGAACTTGCCCAGGAAGGCCAGAAGAGGATGGGGCTTCTCCTCGGCCACCGAGTTGGGGCCGTACTGGGCCAGGCGCCTGGCGGCCTCCTCGCCGCTCAATCCGGAGGGCGGCGCCTGCGAGGAACCTCCCGGCGATCCCTTGGCCGGATCGACCGTCGCTCCTCCCTCATTTCGCCCTCCGGGGGCACCCATCAGGGGGACCCCTCTCCGCTGGAGCCGACCATGCCTCGAATGAGGGCGAGGTCCCTCTGGGGCACTTCGGTGAACTCCACGCCGATTTCGAAGCCGCCCTCCTCGCGGGGCTTGCTGTAGACCACCCTCACCCGGGCCTCGGCCAATTCGACGCCTATGAGGATGGACAGGTAGAGGGTCTCGCCCGCCTCCTGCGGCTCGGCGTGGACGAAGCTGCAACCCCCCAGTCCCACGACCTCCGTCGTGGTAAGGCCGCCCTCCGCGCCGGAGCCCAGCTTGCGGACGACGACGGAGTTCTTGGATGGGACCCGCGGGAATCGGCGCGCCGGGGAATCCTTCTGGCGGGGGGCTCCGGGCTGGTCGGATTTTTTCTTTCTGGGCATGGCCGCCTCCTGTGGACGGGGCGCTACCGAACCACCTTCCAGACGCTGTCCATGACCGTTCCGTCTACCCATTTTACCACGGCCACCACTTCCCGGCCCCGCCGCGGCGGCGTAGGCCTGCCGCCGCACATCTGGTCCACCTCCCGCTGGATGTCCCGGATGTCGCGGATGGGGAGGCCTTTCCCCTCCACCGATTCCAGGAGATCGTGCCGGCGAGGGTTGATCGCGATGCCGCGCTCGGTGACGACCACGTCGATGAGCTCGCCGGGGCCGGTGAGCGTGGTGACCTCGTCCACGATGACGGGGATGCGGTCGCGGACGGCGGGCACGGCGAGGATGGTGCAGCCGGCGAAGAGGCAGTTCTGCCAGCCGCCGATGCCGTGGAGCAGCCGCCCGTCGGAGTGGGTGACCACGTTGGCGTTGAAGTGGACGTCCACCTCCGTGGCACCGAGGACCACCGCGTCGACGAAGGTCCCGAAGAAGCCCTTTCCGTGGTAGTTGTAGCTCGTGAAGGGGCTGGTGGCCACGTGGCGCGGGTTGTCGCGCATGGAGGCCACGCCGCAGAGGTCGAAGGTCTGGCCATCCAGGATGTAGTCGGTCAAACCTTCGTCGAGCATCTCCACGAGATATTTGGTGGAGCCGCCGCGGACGAAGCGGGCCTTCACGCCCGCCCTCTTCATCATCTCCTTGAGGTAGATGGCGAAGGCCAGGGCCGTCCCTCCGGCGCCAGCCTGGAAGGAGAAGCCGTCGCGCATGATGCCCGCGTCGCGCACGAAGCGGGCCACCAGCTCCGCGAGCAACAGGCGGTCGGGACTCTTCGTAACCTCCGTCGTCCCGGAGACGATCTTGGAAGGATCGCCCACCGTATCCACCACGACCACCGCGTCCACGTGGTTGCCCTGGATCTGCCACGGGATGGCGGGAAAGGGGACCAGGTGATCCGTCACGACGATGACCTTGTCCGCGTAGAGCGAGTCGGCGAGGGCAAAGTTGAGCGAGCCGCAGGCCGCCGGACCGTTCACGCCGTTGGCGTTGCCGAAGGCGTCGGCGCAGGGGGCGGCGATGACGGCGATGTCCACGTGCACCTCGCCGTCCTGGATGGCCTGCCAGCGCCCGCCGTGGGATCGCAGGACGCCGAGTCCCCGCATCTTCCCGTCGGTGCAGTAGTCGCCCAGGGGCCCGTTCATGGAGCCCTCGATGTGGTGCACGACTCCCCTCTCCATGTGTCGAAGGACCGGTTCGTGGCACGGGAAGGAGGCGGAGGGAAACCACATCAGCTCCTTCGCGCCCAGCCTGGCCGAGGCGTCGAAGAGCATGTTGCCCACCAGGTCTCCGTTGCGGAAGTGGTGGTGCGTGGAAAGCGTCATGCCGTCCGAAAGGCCGCAGGCTTCCAGCGCCTCGGCCAGCGAGCCGACCCGCTTGTCCCCGTCGCCTGGGAAGTTCGCCGCGCTCGCGATGGGCGGCGCCGCCTGCCGGCCCTTCGCCACGTAGCCGTCCACGCCCTTGAAGGGCACCTGCTTCTTCCCGTTCACCACAGCCGGCACCAGCCGCCCCAGCGCGTTCCTCTTCAATTCTGCCCGCTTCCCGACCATGAGAAACCCCTAAGAAGAAACCCCTTCACCACGGAGATCACGGAGGCCACAGAGAAGAGACAAGAAAAGTACCCTGCTCTCTTCCTTTTCCGTGTGCTCGTGTCCTCCGCGGTGAGCTTAGCTTTCCTTTTTCCAGCCCTCGGGCAAGAGGCCCAGCGCCTCGGCCATGGAGACGGTGCGGAGGGCGCGCTTGACGACGGGCGGGTCGATCATCTTGGAGCCCAGGGCGACGACGCCGAGCCCCTGGCGCCCGGCCTCCTCGAAGGCCAGGACGATGCGCCGGGCCCTCTCGATCTCGTCGATGCTCGGCGCGAAGGCCTCGTGGACCACGGGCACCTGACGCGGGTGGATGCACCCCTTGCCCTCGAAACCGAGGGCCTTGGCATCGAGACACGCGGCGCGGAGCCCCTCCATGTCCGAGACGTCGGAGAAGACCGTGTCGATGGGGGTGACGCCGGCGGCGCGGGCGGCGTTCACCACGACCGACCGGGCCCAGAAGGACTCGCGGCCCTCCTGCGTTCGCGGGGCGCCGAGGTCGGCCGTGTAGTCCTCCAGCCCGATGGTGAGGGCCACCACGCGGGGGCTCGCCTTTGCGATTTCGAGCGCATGGAAGCAGCCCAGGGCGCTCTCGATGATGGGCATGAGGTGGACCGGCGCCTTGAGCCCCGAGGACTTGCGGATCTTCTCGGCCCGCTCGTCCACGGCCCGCACCTGCTCGGCCGATTCGACCTTGGGGATGAGGAGCAGGTGGACGTTCTGCGGCACCACCGCCTCCACGTCCCAAAGGCCCCGTTCGCCCTGGTTGATGCGCACCGTCCGCTCGCACGAGCCGAAGTCCACGGCGCGCAAGGCGTTGCGCACGAGGAGCCTGGCCGCGTCCTTCTCCGCGGGCGCCACCGAATCTTCGAGGTCCAGGATCACCCCGTCGGGCTCGTGGAGCGCCGCGTTGAGGAAGAACTTGGGCTCATTGCCCGGCAGGTAGAGGCGCGAGCGCCGGAAGCGCTCGCGGACGGCCTTGGCGCCGAAGCCCGGTCCCGGCTCGGGCAGGCAGGCGCGGCCTTCGCCGAGGCCGGCCCGTTTCACGGCGGCCTCCACCCGGGCCATGAGAACGAAGTCGAGAGCGCCGAAGTCCTCCACGGCCACCGCGGCGTGCTTCACGCCGAGGGCCTCCAGCGCCTTCGTGCAGGTGGCGCGCACCGCATCGCCGTACATGGCCTCCACCTTCGTCCTCACCGAGAGCTTCAGCCCGCCGCGCGTCTTGGGTTCCACCCGAACCCAGCAGTCCGACCGGACCTTCTCCCCCCTTCGCCCCGCCTCACCCGTTCTTGTCATGGCAATCCCCTCTGATTCTAACCACGGAGCACCAAGGTCACGGAGAAAAAAAACAAGATGGATTGCCCCTCTCCGCGTGCTCCGTGTCCTCCGTGGTGAGTCATCTTCTCGTATCTCGCAGCTTCTTTCGGGCGTAGGGGAGGAGACCGCCGGCGTCGCGGATGGCGAGGATCTCGGGAGGGAGGGCTGGGAAGGCGAAGCTCCGCCCACCGGCCGTCACCACCCCCCGGCCTGCGTCCACCGCAACTCCGTCGCCCTCCCGGTAGGCATCCACCGCCTCCGGGCACTCCACGAGCAGGAGACCCTGGTTGATGGCCGCCCGGAAGAAGATGCGCGCGAAGGACTTGGCCACCACCGCCTGGATCCCCGCCGCCTTCAGGCCGAGCGCGGGCTGCTCGCGGCTCGACCCGCACCCGAAGTTCTTGCCCGCGAGGATCACGTCCCCCGGCTTCACGCTCCCGGCGAAAGCGGGATCCAGATCTTCGAGCAGGTGCGGCAGGATCTCCTCCGCCTTCGCGCAGGTGTAGGTGTACCGGCCCGGGAACAGCAGGTCCGTGTTCACGTCGTCACCGTACTTGAATACCGTCATCTCAACACCTCAGACGCTTCCACCACGGAGAACACGGACCACACGGAGCGGAAAGAAGGGTTCTTAAACCCAAATTCCGCGATTGAAATACGGGTGGCTTCGGCCAGGTCTCGGACACACGGGGGAAAGGCATTGTCTCTTGGACGGGGAGGGCCATGGGCTTCCTCCTCCGATTCGCAGGCAAAGCCTGCCGAATCGTCGTGTTGTCCTCCGGGGCCCCGCCCCACGGGCAAAGCCCGTTGGGGCCCCACCCCACCCTTGGGGCTTCCTCGCCCGGCCTGGGCCGGGTTCGGAGGTCACCCAAATCCCTTCGCGGGTGAAGACCGTCTTTCACGGGAACTACCCTCCATCTGCCTTTCGGAGCCACTCCCATGTCCAATCGCGGGATTTGGGTCAAAAGCAGAGCGCCCTTTATTGAGGTGGCCTTCCCTTCTCCGTGCTCTCCGTGTTCTCCGTGGTGAGAATTCATTTCATCACATCCCTCGGGTCGGTCAACACGCCGCGAAGGGCGCTGGCGGCGACGGTGAGGGGGCTGCCGAGGAAGACCTCGGCGTCCTTCGATCCCATGCGCCCCTGGAAGTTGCGGTTGCTCGATGAGATGCACCGCTCGCCCGGGGCGAGGAGCCCCTGGTGCGCGCCCAGGCACGGACCGCATCCAGGCGGGCCCACCATGGCGCCGGCCTCCACCAGGGTCGCCAGGGTGCCGTCCGTGATGGCCCCCTGAAAGATGCTCCGGCTGGCCGGGATGACGAGCAGGCGCACGCCTGGGGCGATGTGGCGGCCCTTCAGGACGGCGGCGGCCGCCTGGAGGTCCGACAGTCGGCCGTTGGTGCAGGTGCCCAGGTAGGCCTGCTGGACGGGCAGGCCGGCGACCTCTGAGACGGGCGCCACGTTGTCCACGGTGTGAGGCTTCGCCACCATGGGTTCCAGCTCCGAGAGGTCGAAGCTCAACCGCCGGCCGTAGACGGCTTCGTCGTCGGCCCAGACCGGCTCGTATTGGGCGCCCGGGGCGTGGACCGAGAGGTAGGCCCGGGTGATGCCGTCCACCGGGAAGACCGCCAGCTTGGCGCCCATCTCGACGCCCATGTTCGCCATGGTGAGGCGGTCGTCCATGGTGAGGGCCGAGAGGTCGCCGTGGAACTCCACGGCCTTGTAGTTGGCTCCGTCGGCGCCGATCTCACCGATGATCCCCAGCACGAGATCCTTTCCCATGACCCCCTGGGGGAAGGTGCCCTTCAGCGAGACCCGGATGCTCTCGGGAACCTTGAGCCAGGTCTCGCCCGTGAGGAGCAGGACCGCCGCCTCCGTTCGGTCGATGCCGGCGGAGAAGGCGTTCAGCGCACCGTACGTGCAGGTGTGGCTGTCGGAGCCCAGGATGAGACGGCCCGGCTGGGCGAAGCCCTTCTCCACCATGAGCTGGTGGCAGACCCCCTCGCCCACGTCGAAGAAGTGCTTGACGCCGTAGTCCTTCACGAACTGGCGGATCTTGGCGTGGCCGAGGGCCGTCTTCTCGTCCACCGCCGGAACCACGTGGTCGATGGCGATGACGGGCAGGTCCGCGCTCACGAGGCCGTAGGCCTTGAGCTCCTCGGTCACCTTGCCCACGATGGCGCTCGTGTTGTCGTGCGTCAGCAGGTGGTCCGGCCGCACCGTCACGATCTGCCCGGGCGCGACCTCCGAAAGCCCCGCCCGCTTCGCCAGCACCTTCTCAGCAAACGTCTTGCCCATTTTCGACCCCAGTCCATTTCACCGCGGAGAGCACGGAGCACACGGAGGGACCTCTCTCAAATCGAAATGCCATTCTCCGTGTTCTCCGTGCCCTCCGTGGCTGGATTTTCAATTCACCCCAGCAGCCCGCCGCGGAGGTAGGTCTGGACCTGCACCTCCGGCCAGGGCTGGGCCTTCACTTCGCGCCCGCCTCGGCGGAGGATGCGCCCCGCCCCGAAGTCCACGGTGATCTCTTCGCCGTCCTGGATATCCGTTTCCACGAGGTCGCTGACCACGATCGGGAGCGCCGCGTTGATGGCGTTGCGCTCGTAGATGGCCCCGAAGCTCTTCGCGACGATGGCTGCGAGGCCGAGGGCCTTGAAGCAGTCCACCGCCTGCTGGCGCGAGGAGCCCGCCCCGAAGTTCCGCCCCGTCACGACGATGTCGCCGGGCCGGACTTTTCGGGAGAAGTCCTCCCAGCCCGCGAGGTTGCCGAAGGCGTGCGGGCCCATCTCCTCCAGCTTCGTGATGGCCAGGTGCCTGTTGTGGAAGATCATGTCGGTGTCGATGTTGTCCCTGCGGATGACCCAGACGCGGCCCGTGACCACCAGCGGTCTTTCGCGGCCGGGGGCGGCCGTGCCGGGAGGGGGCGTGGGGCGTGCGCCCTCGCCCGCCGTCTCGCGGTCGGGAGGCGCCGCGCCACGTGACGAGAGGACCGGCTTCTCGGGGATGTTATCGGGGTCCGTGAGGAATCCCGCCACGGACGAAGCGGCCGCGACGGCCGGGCTCGCCAGGTAGACCTCCCCTCTGCCCTGCTTGCCGGCGAAGTTTCGATTGCCCGTGGAGACGGTCACCTCGCCGGGTCCGTTCTGGCCCACCTGGCCCGCGGCGCAGCCGCCGCAGCCCGCGTTGGAGATGAGGGCGCCGGCCGTCTTGAACACGTCGAAGAGGCCCTCCGCCATGGCGCGGCGCCACATGGCGTCGGTCGTGGGTACGATCTTGAGAACCACGCCCGGGGCCACCTTCCGGCCCCTGAGGACCCGCGCCGCCTCCTCCAGGTCCTCGTAGCGGCCGTTGGTGCAGGAGCCGATGAAGACCGAGTCGACCTTCCGGCCGCGCACGCTCTCCAGCGCCACCACGTCCTCCGGGTGACCGGGCCGCGCCACCATGGGGCCGAGGCCCGTGAGCTCCACCACCTCCGATCGGACGAAGGCGGCGCCGGCGTCCGCCGTGACCGGCCGCCAGTCGTCGCGCCCAGTGGCCCTCCGGCAGTGAGCGATCACGGCCTCGCTGGGCGGGAAGAAGAGGATGATGGCGCCCGTCTCCGTGGCGAGGGAGGCGATGGTGATCCGGCCCGCCAGGTCGAGGGATTCGGCGTAGTCGCCGTAGAGTTCCGCCGCGCAACCCAGCAGGCCGTTGGCCCCGAAGTGCCTCAGGAGGCAGAGCCCCACGTCCTTCGGCGAGGCCTCGGGAGCCGGCCTCCCCGACAGCTCGACCCTCACCGTGGCCGGCACCTTGAACCAGACCTTGCCGTGGGCCCAGGCCGCCGCGATGTCCTGGTCCCCCATGCCCTGGCCGAAGGCGCCGATGGCCCCCAGGATGTTGGCGTGGGAGTCGGTGGAGACGAAGGTCGATCCTGGCCAGGCCAGCCCCTCGTCGATGGCCAGGTGGGTGCCGATGCCGGCGTCGATGTCGAAGACCCGGATGCCCCGCTCGCGGGCGAAGAGCCGGCACCTCTGCTGGTTTTCGGCATACTTCTGGTCCGAACCCGTGGGGTTGCAGTCGAAGGTGAAGAAGGTCCTGGAGGGCTCCGCCACTTCCAGGCCGTGGTCCAGGAGGTTCTTCACCACGTTGGCGCCGCCGAAGTCCCGCGCCACCCGGGCATCGATGGCCACGTCCACGATCTCCCCCGGCGCCACCCGCTCGCGCCCCGAGTGCGCGGCCAGGATCTTCTCGATCATCGTCATCGGCATGGCGGAATCTCCAAGTCCGAAGTTCACCACGGAGATCACGGAGGTCACGGAGAAATGAAAGCCCCTAGAAATAAGCTCTCCGTGTGCTCCGTGTGCTCCGTGTCCTCCGTGGTTAGAGAATCAGCGCCCCCTTCTGGAGCATGACGAGGGGATCGAAGGTGGCGTAGTCGGCTTGGTGGATGAGGACGGTCTCGAGGGTCTGGGGCCGGCCCTCGCCCTCCTTGGCGTGGCACGCGATGCAGTTGATCACCTCGTCGGGAAGCCCGGCCTCGGCGGCCAGCGCGGCCCCCGAGATGGGGTGGCGCATGCAGTACCCGCTCCGGCTCTTCCGGTAGCCTCCCTTGCCGTCGGGCTCGATCTCCAGGATCTTGCCCACGTCGTGCAGGAGGCCGCCCGCCACGAGCCGGTCCATGTCGATCTCATAGGGCAAGTGTCCATAATGGCTCATCTGGGCCTGCGCGAGCCCCACCGCCCCGGCCGTCACCGCCAGCGTGTGTTCGACGAAGCTGATTCCCTTGCAGTCGGTGAGAAGCGTGAAGGGCATTCTCAGCAGGTCCGCCACCGTCTTGTACCCGCTCCGCGAAAGGGCGAGCGCCCACGCGTCCAGCACCTTCTCCCGAAGCGCTTCGTCCCTGATCCTCCCAATCCAGGGTTGGAGGAGTTCCGTGATCTCGGTCCGGTTCATGCTACGACCTCCCTGGGGCACCTCCCAAGAGGTCTTATTCTTGCACGATGACTCGACGGGCTCCTAGGGCTAAGGGGCCCTCATCGGGAAGTCCGTCCGTGGCCGCGGGCCCGCCCCCTCTGGCAAAGTGCTACGCGCCGTCGCCGTCCGGCGGCGCGGGGGACGCCTCGCAGGGCCAGCGCGAGGAAGGGCATTGCCCCCCCTCTACCGACCGTGTGGATGTCTTGGGGCGAACTACTTCTTGGGCGGCGCCTTGGTCTCGACCTTCGCGGCGGCCTTCGCCTGGGCCTTGCCCGACGGCTTCGCCGCGGTCTTGACCTCGATGGCCTTGGCCGTCATGGTGTACTCGATGGTCACCTTGTCACCCACCTTGAGGTCACCCAGGACCTTCGTGGCGGCATCCTTGGCGATCTCCCACTTTTCCGTGCCCTTCTGCACCACGATGACGTCGCCCTTGATCTCCAGCACGGGGCCCGTCACCTGGTAGGTCTTGGGGGCCGCGGCCCACAGAGAGACGGACAGCAGTGCCAACGTTAGAACCACAACAAACGTCTTTCTCATCGGCGTTCCTCCTTCTTGCTCGCGGTCGTAGTTTAGCAGTGCACCGGACCAAGAGAAAGGGGGCCGCAGCCCCCCCGGTATTGCTCAATTTTTCCTGCGTCCCTACTCACCTACCCGCTTAATCACGCTCTTCGAAGGGCTTCATCCAAGCTAGATCTTCTCCAGGATGGCCTCGGTCATCTGCTGGGTGGTGCACGCGCCCTGCCCGAAGACCTCGGGGCCGCCGGGCACGCGCAGCATGTCGTAGGTGCGGACCCTGCCCTCCCTCACCACCTCGGCCACGGCGTTGCGGATGCGCTCGCCCTTCTCCTTCTCGCCCACGTGGTCGCAGAGCATGGCGCCCGAGAGGATCATGGCGATGGGGTTCACGATGGAGGGGCTGAGCTGCTCGTACTTTGGGGCCGAGCCGTGGGTCGGCTCGAAGACGGCGTACTCGCGGCCGATGTTGCCGGAGCAGGCGAAGCCCAGGCCGCCCACGAGGCCCGCGAAGCCGTCCGACAGGATGTCGCCGAAGAGGTTCTCGCAGACGAAGACGCCGTACTCCTCGGGGCTCTTGGTGAGCCACATCATGATGGCATCGATGTTCACCGACCAGAGGGCGATGCCCGGGTACTCCTTCGCGATGGCCTTGGCCTCCTCCTCGAACATGCCCGAGGTTTCGCGCAGCACGTTGGGCTTCTCCGCCACGGTCACGCTCTTGTAGCCGAACTCTCGGGCGTACTCGAAGGCCTCCCGGATGACGCGCCGGGTGGCCTCCCTGGTCACGATGCGGGTGGAGATGGCCAGATCCTCGCCCCTGACGCCGGCGAAGCCCTTGAACTTGGCGTGGGTCGAGAAGGCGTCGTGGACCTGCTTGGGAGGGTTCGTCCACTCGACACC
>JAJYCJ010000156.1 GCA_021778515.1 Acidobacteriota bacterium | reverse complement strand
TGGCGAGCAGGTCCTGGGCGATCCGGTCGGGCAGCGGCGTGAAGAGGGCCAGGAGGACCACCGCGCCCATCAGGGCGAGCAGGGCCGCCGACACCCACAGCAGAACCTTGACGAGCTTCCGCCTCACGTCCGGCCTCCCCCTGGAGCGGCGCCACCGCCGCGCCGTACCCTGCGCCCAGTATACCTTCGGTCGTGGCTCACGGCTGTCCAAGACATTTCTAGCACTCCCCAACGTGCGTTGCCCTCCGGAGCAAGCGGAGGAAGGCGCGTCTTGGAGCGCCGCGCGAGGGCGTGCCTTCCGAAGCAAGCGGCCGCCGGCGCGCTTGACGGCGCGTTGACGGCGCCCTAGCGTACCCTCAGGAGGATCACGACCATGGTGCGGCTCCACATCTCCTCTCGCTGGCTCCTCGCGGCGCTGCTCGCCACTCTCGCCTCGACGGCCCTGGGCGCCCAGGGAGTGCCCCTCGGCGCCCCGTACGAGCCCTTCCGGCAGGGGCGCATCGTCGCCATCCGCGAGGATCACGGACACATCACGGCCACGGTGAAACTGGAAGACGCAACCCCCGGCGTGCCGGCGGTGGACGTCACGCCCATTCCCGTGGAGCCGGGCATGACCGTCCGGCTGGCGTTCAGCCTGGGCACCGGCCTGTTCAACATGCCCGTCGGGCAGGTCCGCTCGCTCCCGGATTCCAGGGGTGAATTGCTCGTGAGGATCCGGCCCAAGCTCCTGGAACGGACCGTTCAGGATCCGCAGAACCAGAGCCTCCATCCCATTCGGGATTTCTTCCGCGTGGGGGCCCAGGTCACGATCACCCGCGAGACCTTGCGCTAGGCCGCCTCAGCCGGGCCAGAGGGCGAAGGCCAGCACCAGGTACAGGACGCCCGCCGCGGTGGTCACGAGCGTGACCAGCACGCCGTAGCGGAAGTACTGCCTGAAGCCCATCACCCGAAGCCCCCCGGAGAGCTCGGCCACGATCAGGTTGGCCATGGAGCCCACCAGGGTCAGGTTGCCCGCGAAGGTGCTGGTGAGGGCGAGGAGGTACCAGTGGAGCCTCGGGGCGGGCAGCCCCTGCACCCATTTGGCGGCCACCAGCACGAAGGGAACGTTGGAGAAGAGGTTGCTCGCCGCGACGGAGACCAGGGTGAAGCCGGCGATGCCCGCCGCGCCGCCTCCCGCGGGAAGCCAGGCCCGGAGCGCCGCCACCACCCCCGCCCGCTCCACGCCCCCCACCACCACGAAGAGCGCGGCGAAGAAGAGGAGCAGGGGCCAGTCCAGGTCCCTGAAGACCTTGGAGGGCGAGATGCGGTTGATGAGGATCACGAGGGCCGCCCCGCAGATGGCGGTGAAGGCCAGGTCGGCCCCGAGGAGCCACGCCAGAACCACGCCGGCCAGCACCAGGAGGCTCCTCGTGGCGATGGCCTTCTTGACCCTGGGGGCCCCTCCAGACGCCTCCTCCCGAGGCCCCGAGCGCAGCCTCTTCCCGAAGACCGCCAGCAGGAGCCAGTGGTTCAGCCCGAGGCAGAGGGCCGCCACGGGCGCCATCACCAGCAGATACTCCCGGTAGGGGATCCCGGAGGCCATGCCGATGAGCATGTTCTGCGGGTTGCCCGCCAGGGTGGCCACGGAGCCGATGTTGGCCGAGGTCGCGAGGGCCAGCAGGAAGGGAAGGGGTTCGAGGCCCGAAGCCTCGGCGAGGGCGCAGAGGAGAGGGGTCATCATGAGGCAGACCGTGTCGTTCACGAGGAAGGCGGAGGTCAGCCCCGACAGCCAGACCACGCCTCCCAGGACCGCCCTCGGGGACCACCGGCTCTCCAGCGTCCTCCACACCACCGCGGAAAAGAGACCCGCCTCGCGAAGATAGCCGGTCAGCACCATCATCCCGAAAAGCAGGCCGATGGTGGGCAGGTCGATGTAGCCGTAGGCCTCCCTCGGCGTCAGCACGCCCAGAAGCACCATGCCGACGGCGCCCAGCAGCGCCCCCGCCGGCCGGCCGATGTGGAGCAGGGAGAACCGCCGGGCGGCTATGAGCACGTAGGTGACGGCGAAGACCAGAACCGCTCTCAGCACGTCCCACCTCCGCGGCCATTCTGCCACGCCCGCCGCCCCGGAGTCCCGCACCGGCGGCTCGCGGCGGGTGCGCCACGGAGAGCACGGCAAAGACCCCCGTTGGAGAGGCCGCTCCTGGCAGACGCCCTTCTGGCTTCTGCGTGGCGGGCTTTACCCCCTTTCCGCCTCTCTCATCCGTGTCATTCTGACGGCTGCCCCCAACGGGCTCCCCGGGAAGAATCTCAATCGCCATTCCACCACCTCCTGCCCTTGAGATCCTTCCAGGTCGGCCCTTCGAAGGGTGCGTCAGGATGACGCCAAGATGGTCGGCAGCGGGCTTCGCGTTCCACGGCGGGGGATGAGGGATGGGCACGATCGCGCCGGACCTTCGACTTGAGGCTGCTGATTTCCGACGGCCCCCTCCATCCTCCGCCCTCCACTCCCTTGAGTCTCCCCCAGGCCGGGCGTACCCTGTGGGCGGAGGGGATCCGTGCGCGTGCTCAATCCCGCCGAGCTGGAGGTGGACCTCTTCTGCAAGGGGATCCGCATCGACCCGTCGTGCACCCTGGACCGGGACGGGCGGTTTTTCTCCCGCACCCGGGCGGGTCTGGGGTCAGGCCTCGAACTCGTGATTCCCTCCAGGCACAAACAGATCTGGGTCAACGTCCCGGTGGAGGAGGACTTCGCCGGCGCCTCTCCTTACCGGCTGCTCAAGATCGGCGACGGCTACGTCATCGCCGACGATCGCCAGCTCGGCCTCGAGTACGGCGTCCGGATACCGCCCCAGCCCAGGTGGTACACCATGACCACCAGCCGGGGCACTCCCATGAGCAAGGTGGGCGTCCTCCAGGGCACCTACCTGGGCATCTACGTCTCCAACTCCTGTCTCTACTGGTACACGGAACCGAATCAGGGCTGCAAGTTCTGCACCACGGGCCTGAACGTGGGGGTCAACGAGGTGGCCGAGAAGCTCGTGGAGGACGTGGTGGAGACGGCCCTCGCGGCCAAGGTGGAGGACGGCGTCACCTTCGTCCACTTCAATTCGGGCTATCAGGCGGGGAAGGGGCTGGACCGCTGCGCCCCTTACGTGAAGGCCGTCAAGGAGAAGGTGGGCGCGCTGGTGGGCGTGCAGGTGATCCCCAGCCGGGATTTCTGGAAGTACGACTGGCTCATGGACCTGGGCGCGGACCACTTCTCCTTCTGCTACGAGTTCCAGAACCCGGAGGTCTTCGCGCGGCTCTGCCCCGGCAAGGCCGCCACCGTGGGGCAGCAGGCCTTCTTCGACGCCATGGAGTACTGCGCGAAGAAGATGGGCAAGGGCCGCAATTCGGGGGAGATCATCGCTGGCGTGGAGCCCGTCGAGGAGACCCTCAAGGCCATCGACACCATCACCGCCATGGGATGCTTTCCCACGGTCTGCATCTTCCGCCCCGTGATCGGCGCCGAGATGGAGCACCATCCCCCGCCGCCCTTCGAGGAGATGGTGGAGGTCATGCGCTACATGTACGAGGCCTGCCGCAGGAACGGCATCCCCATCGGCATGACGCCCAACATCGAGGTGAGCCTCATCGTCAACCCGGACGATGCCAAGTACCTGGCGCCGCCCGGCCTCGGCAAGTTCTGGTACGAGACCAAGCTGAAGGCCGTCAAGCGGCTGGCCGCCCCCTATTTCGCCTGGAAGATGCGCCCCAGGCCCGTGCACGAAAGCGCAGAGGCATACTCCAAAGCTCCGCGAGACGGGCGAGGCGCTGGGAGCTAAACGCTGGACGCAAGACGCGAGGGCATTCTGTTCGGATCGCGGAGCCCAGCCGTCCTCGCCGCGCCGGTGAGCACGCCCGCACGGCGCGCATGTCATCCTGAAGCCTTCTTCGAAGCTTCTCCCCTGAAGGATCTCAGGGGCGGAAGGAGCCCAAGCCTCGCCTGATACCACTTATACATCTAAGATAGAGTACTGATCCAATCGAAATGGGTCATGGATCGGACCAGGTGGGGGTCGTTGCCCAGGTGGTGGAGACTGCGCTCGAGGATATCCATGACCTCGGTCATGC
>JAJYCJ010000065.1 GCA_021778515.1 Acidobacteriota bacterium | reverse complement strand
AGTCCCTCACCCTCGCCGAGTTCCGCCAGCTCATGGACGAGATCGGCCCCGTCGCCGAAGCCGTCGGCCGCAGCCTCGCCGCCCCCCGCCAAGGCCTCCGCCAGACCGGCACCGGCCGCCGCGGCCTCGGCTGGGGCGCCGCGGGATAGGCGAAGACGGGGGCATTCACCACGGAGAACGCGGAGAACACGGAGGGAAGAAGGGAAAAGAGACTCACCACGGAGAACGCGGAGAGCACGGAGGAAAGAAGGCGAAAAAGACTCACCACGGAGAACGCGGAGAGCACGGAGGAAAGAAGGCGAAAAAGACTCACCACGGAGAACGCGGAGAGCACGGAGGAAAGAGGGGAAAAGAGATTCACCACCAAGGCACGAAGACACGAAGAGACGAAGCGGGAGGAATGAAACCCCTACCCTCGCGGCTGGCCGCACCCTCCTCCCCGTCATTCCCGCCAACGCGGGAATCCAGGCCAGCGCGGCAGTTTTGGGATTCGCGACGAAAATCACGGAGAGGTGAAGAGGTCAGGAGGTAAGGGCGCAGGGAAGTCGATTCCTTTCTTTACCCCTTTACCCCTTACTTCTTCACCGCCCTTTCGCCCGCGGACTTCTTGCCAGGGGTGAAGACGTGCCGAGGCACTCCTTACCTGAAGTGCGGGGCGGGAATGAGGACCTTGGCGCTGAGGACGGCGGCCACGAGGATGGAGAAGAGGGCAACGGCGGTGAGCGCCAGCCCCCAGGGCTCGCGGATGAGCGGAGCGAGCGGGGCGAGAAGGCCGGAGAGATAGCCGGCCGCGGGCCCGAGGTACTCCGCGGCGCTCCGCCGCACCGGTTGGGGAACCAGCGTCGCGGAGAGCTTGGGCCACAGGATCACCAGCCCCGCGATCACGGAGAGGACGGTCAGCGCCGTGACGGCGGCCTCCTCGAAGAGCCCCCCCGCCTGGCGCCAGAACAGGCGGCCGATGCGGGCCCGCCCCAGCAGGTCGGCCCTCGTTTCGAGGGCGAGGCGGGTCTGTTTGGCCCACTCGGGCGCCTCCCGCAGGCTCCCCTCGATTCGCAGGGCCAGGGCGCAGGCGGGGCAGGAGGCCGCGTGCTCCCGGCAGGCCTCCGGCACTGGCGCGCCGGGCTCCAGGCCGTCCAGCAGGTCGAGGCATTCGCGGCAATTCATGGGCGTGCCTCCATCAGGTCTCGGGCCACCCGGTCTCTCAGCGCCCGGCGGGCGCGAAAGAGCAGCGTCTTCACCGTCCCCTCGGGGAGGGCGCAGGCCGCGGCGATCTCCGCCACGCTGAGGCCGTCCCAGTAGAGCATGTGCAGGATCTCCCTCTCGCGGGGCGCCAACGTGCCCATGGCCTCCTCGATCCCCTGGCGGAGCTGACCCTCCTCCACCTTCGCGAGCGGCGTCGGCGCGGGGTCCGGCGGGCAGGTATCCGCGCCGATCTCGTCCAGCGGCTCGGCCGCGCGGCCCGTGCCCCTCGCGTGGTCCACCACCGCGTTGTGGGCGATCCGGAAGATCCACGTCTTCAGGCTGCTGCCCCGCCGGAAGGAGCCGAGGCCCTTGAGGATCTTCAGGAAGGTCTCCTGGCAGAGGTCCTCGGCCGTGGCGCGATCGCCCGTCATCCGCCAGATGAGGCCCAGCACGTAGGGCTCGTAGTGTCCCATGATCTTGGCGAAGGCCGCCGCGTCACCCGCCTTGAAGGCATCGATCCAGCGCTGTTCGGCGGGCAGAGGTTCCATGCGCGGCTCCCTCCTCCTTTCCCAATACAGGCTGATTATGCCTTTCAGCGGGGAGCGTCGGTAGGCCCGCTCTCCGCATTCCGGCCCACCAGCACCCAGTAGACGAGGTCCCCGAGGCCGATGAAGGCAAGGAAGCCGCCCCACACGGCAGCCGTCGGCCCGACACTGACGTAGAGCGCCCCGGCCAGGCCCGCGCCGATGAAGAGGAGGCGAATGCCGTGGCGCATCGGATGGCGGTATTGGTTCCGGCCCACGGGAGCGCCGGCATCGGCCAGGTCCGGCAGAGGGATGCCCTTCTCGATGGCGGCCATGCGCTCCCGGTTGCGCATGACGTTCTTCCGATATTCAACCCACATGATTACGGCGACGATGATCACGCCCGAGCCGAAGACCGTCGTAATCGCCACGATGGCAGTGAAGTCCGGCATGGGAAACCTCCTTCAGGTCTCTTGGACGGAGGAGGGGGCGATCCGGTTTCAGCGGGAGACCGGCTGCCTCACCGCCCGACGTCCGAAGGCTCGGCGGCGAGGATGGCCAACCGTGGCCTGCGATTTGCGACGAGCGAGGCCCTGGCCTCATTCAAAGGCGATTTGCGACCGACCCAGCACGCCGACAAAAGACAGGGGGGCCGCAGCGTTTTCCCCTACCCATCGACAGGCAGGCGCCAGCCAGACCCTGCTCGCCATGATGACCTCGCTCAGCCTCCTTCAATGCCACGCAGGAAGGGCGTGCAACAGCAGCCACGGCTCGAGCACCGCGTCGATGACGAAGTGGCTCAGGATCACGGGCGTCAGGCTACGCCGCCCTAGCAGGAAGACTCCAGCCAGGGCTAACCCCAGGACCGTCGTGAACGCTATGAAGCCAAGCGTCTGCTGGGGGGCCATGAGGCCCCAGAGACCGTGGGCCATACCGAAGGCGACACCACTGATAACGACCTGGACCGCTGGTCCTCGCCCGCTCGCGCGCAACCGGTTCATCAACAACCCTCGGAAGAAGGTCTCCTCAAAAAGCGCCGCCGCTCCGGCTGCTACCACCGCCAGCAGTTTGAGCGGGCCGACGCGAAGCAGCTCGCCGGCCGCCCCCGGCTGGCTAGCGACGCTGCCCCCGCAGTAGAGCGCCGCCACCAATAAGCCGGCCGCGATCCCCGTCGCTGTAGTCTGTTTCCCCCAGCCGAGCCAGCCCAAATCATAACCGCGCGCCTTTGTCCGATAGGCGATCCACGCGAAGGCCGATCCTTCTCCCAGCGCCGCGCCAGCCAGTATCGCTCCAGCCTCTTGTCCAACCATCATGGGATTCCTCCGCTGCCTTACAATTCTACCGTATCCGGGCTCGACCAGATGATTTCGAGAACCTCGGCTTCCGTGTACTTTTGCAGACGGATGTGACTGGCCCGCTGGCGAACCACCACAAACCCGCATCGTTGCAGGGCCCTCACGGCCTTTTCATACCCAAGGCTGGGAACCTTGGTCATAGCGTGATTTCGAAAAGCTCTGCGTCGCGAGTGGCCGGGAGATCGTCTTCGACCGGCCGCAGGTACGGCGTCCGCATCCCCAGCGACCAGGGAGTAAGCTTGCGGTGCGGCCGCCTCGCTTTCCTGGCATGAGGCCCATCGGCGCCGGAACGCGCCTTCCTCCGCTTCGCTCCGGAAGGCACCCTTTTCAAATGCGAGCTGAAATGTTTTGGACAGCCATGGGTCAGCGCCTTTTCTCGGGTCTCCCCGTCGCTGTTGCAACCCTGCAGGGAGGGCACGCTCACGCTAAAGCCGCCCTCGTCGCTCGCTTCCAGGGCCACCTTCAGAATCATGGCCTTCACCCCGTGCATACGGCAGCACCGCCCCCGCGCCCGGGCAGCCGGCCGCGCCTTGCGGCGCGCTTCCCTCAGCTCTCCGCGAGAAAGGCGCGGTGGAACTCGACCGTGCCGCGCGGGACCGTCCCGGCGAAGGGCAGGGCGAGAAAGAACTCCTGCGGGATGCCCTCGTGGACCATCTCAGGGTAATTGCGGTAGCCGAACCGCCTGTAGTAGCCCGGCTCGCCCACGAGGCAGCAGCCCCGCGCGCCCAGCTCCCTCTTCAGGAGGGACATCCCCTCCTCCATGAGCGCGCTGCCGATGCCGCGCCCCTGGCGCTCCGGCAGCACCGACACGGGCCCCACGCCGTACCAGTCCGGCGAGCCGTCCGAGAAGGTCACGGGCGAAAAGGCAACGTGGCCCAACACCCGCCCCTCCTCCTCGGCCACCAGCGAGAGCGTCATCGCCCCCGCCGTCCGCAGCTCCCTGATGATGAACTGCTCCGTGTGCCGGCTGATGGGCAGCGTGTTAAACGCCGCCACCGTCACCTCGGTGATCGCCTCGAAATCCCCCGGTGTTTCCCTTCGGATCAGCATGATCCCTCCCCACAATAATCTCGGTCGTGTGCCATCCGCGCGGTGGGATGCTCAACGCCGCGCCGCCGCTTGCCCCCCCCGCTTGATTTCCTATTGTCTGCGCTACTGCGTAAGCAGCCTGAGTTGCGTCAGCCGTAACGCCCTTCGCTTAAGGCGCGCCCCGTTCGCCGCCCATGGTGCCCTCCTGCCCGTCCTTCCGGGCCCCGGTCAGCGGCCGCTTCGCGGCCCGATCAGGTGCAGCCGTCGAAGTACCCTCTCACCACCGCCCCATTCCGCCTCTCCGCGTCGGTCACCGAAGCCCCTCCTCGCTCGGCTCCGCATCAGGCCCCCAACGTTAGCGTTCAGTGGCCGGGCAACTGCGTACGTGTAGCACAGCGCCTTGCGAGTTATTGAACATGATGGACCGGTCCGCTGCAACGCGTGGTTAGGCGCATCATGGTTTTGTTGGAAGTTCATTCGTAATGATCTTTCTGGACCATTCTGTCCTAATGTCTTCCTTGGCCATCATTGCCGTTAGAAGAGCAGTACAATCGTTAATGATTTCATCTTGATATTTCTTTTTCAGCCTTGGAAGTTCGATTCTATAGAACCCACCTTTCTTTCCGTCTGGACTCGTAAAAGTAACTTCCTTAAAGTACTCAGTAAATGATATGGACATAGGCTTACCATTCTTGTCCCTAATTTGGAGCGTACGGTCGCCAATAATTGATGTCACTTTCTTAATGGTCATGGAGTGAAGAAGCACGAGGTTAGTTGAAGAGATCTCTTGGAATGTTATAGACAGTACCAATTCACCGTATTTTGGGGGATCGTCCCATTGAGACGGCCCCGATTGCTGTGAGTTAACGCCGAGAGAGAGAAGGACGGTAAATGCTAAAAAGGCAAGATACCAACGTGCTACCTTACACCGCATGATGCCATCCCCCATGCGCCTAACGCGTATTATGCGTCTTGCGACGGCAAGTACGACGGGCTGGCGTCGCATAACACATTTTCACAGAACCCCCCGCCATCCCCAAAGCCCTTGTAGCACAGGACGGTTGGCGCGTCCAGACCTCGCATGGCGGCGTGTCAGGCGACATGCCCTTGTCGCCTAGCACGGCCCTCCCTGGTCGAAGCATCGCGCTCTGGAGAGCGCTCCTACATGGCTGAGGGGGCAAAGGGGTGAGGAAGGGAGCCGTTCAACGTGCCGCCTTCGAAGGCCACCCCGCGCCCTCATCTCCTCATTTCCTCATCTCCTCATCCCCTCATCTCTTCATCACCCAACCGCCTCATCGCTTAATCGCTTAATCACTTAATCGCTTAATCGCTTAATCGCCCAATCGCTTAATCGCCCCCCTTCTCCGTGCTCTCCGCGTTCTCCGTGGTGAGCCCTTGCCTCTCGCGTCTCGCGTCTCCTGCGCTATAGTGTGGCCAGACGAAGGCGGGGAGAAGGAGGTTGCCATGGCGATCCGGGTGGTGCGGCTGGGAAGCCCGAGGGCGGCGGGCGAGGGGCTGAGGCTGGGGACGGTGCGGCGGCCGCCGCGGGGGGTGCCGAAGGCGGAGCACGCCTCGCGGGACTTCTACGACGCGTGGCTGCCGGAGCTGGCCCCCTCGGAGAAGCTGGTGAAGGAGGCGCGGCAGGCGGCCGACGAGCGGGCCTGGCGGGCCTTCGAGCGGCGCTACCGCGCCGAGATGAAGCGGCCCGAGGCCGCGCGCCTGCTCGATCTGCTGGCCGCCCTCTCGCACCAGACGAACCTCTCCGTCGGCTGCTACTGCGAAGACGACTCCCACTGCCACCGTTCGGTGCTCAGGGCGCTGCTGCTCGAACACGGGGCGGAGATGGTCCCGTAGGGCGGCTATCGTCTCTCTGAAGCTCCCCCTTTCTTTTCCGGCCGGCGGCCTCGTCGAGAGCGAGTACGCGGTCTCCGTCTGACCGGCCCCGGACCATTCCGCGAGGCAGAGCGGGTCGGCGAGCTGCTTGAACCCGTCCCGGAAAACCGAATACCCTCGACTCAGATGCCGTGCCTCCCTGGTGCGGGTCCGCGCGGCAGGCCCGAGCGCGGGGAGCCGGGCGAAAGGAGCGTGAGGCCATGCAGGCGGTCGTCTTCGAACGGGCCGGACGGCCCGAGGAGGTCCTGGCGGTGCGCGAGGCGCCGGAGCCCGTCCCCGGCCGGGGGCAGGTGTTGATCCGGGTGGAGGCGCGGGCCATCCAGCCCGCCGACTTTCTCTTCATCGAGGGGCGCTACCGGGTCCGGCCCGCCTTTCCCCAGGTGGCCGGGCTAGAGGGCTCGGGGAGGGTTCTCGCCTGCGGCGACGGGGCGGAGGGCTTCCCGGCGGGGACGCGCGTGGCCTTCCGGAGCCCCGGCGCCTGGGCCGAGCTCGCCCTGGCACCGCTCTCGCGGGTCTACCCCGTCCCGCCCCAGATTCCGGAGGCCGTCGCGTGCCAGTTCGCGCTGAACCCGCTCACGGCCTGGGGCCTGCTCGCCGACTGTTCGCCGGCCCCCTCCTCCCGCCTGCTGATCACGGCCGGGCGCTCCGCCGTCGCGCGCCTGCTGGCGAGGCTCGCGGCGCGCCGGGGGGTGCGGGCCTCCCTGCTCGTCAGGGAGGGCTCCGGCTACGCCCTGCTGGAGGGCGAGGGCGGCGCGCTCCTCGCACGGGGGGCGAGCGTCGCGGAGGCCCTCGGGAGGGCCGCGCAGGCCGGGCCCTTCCACGCCATCCTCGATCCCATGGGAGGACCGGACACCCTGGCGCTCATGGATGCGCTGGCGCCGGGAGGACGGCTGGTCACCTACGGCCTGCTCGACGACCGGGAGCTCAGCCTCAAGAGCTCGCGCCTCCTCTTCAAGAACATGACCTGGCAGGGATTCGGCGTGGACGGCTGGCTGGACCGAGCCGCGCCGGCGCAGATCCAGGCCGCCCGGAGCGAGCTCTGGGCCATGCTGGCCGAGGAGCCCGGCCTGCTCCCAGTGGCCGCCGCCTTCCCCCTCTCCCGGGTGGATGAGGCCATCCGCGCGATCCGCGAATCCCGCCTCCCCGGCAAGATCCTCCTGACCGGCTGAGCGGACCGCGCTGGCTGGACTCCTCCGTGCGCCATCATCAGACGCCACCGCTCGGGGAGTCTCCTGCGATCGCGCCGGGAGGATACGCCGCCGGGTCATCCTAACGGCTGCGGCGGGCGCTCCCGGAGGGATCTCCGACGAGATCCCGGCATCGGCCACCCCAGAGATCCTTCGATGGCAGCCCTTCGAAGGGGCCTCCGATGACATAGCGGCGGCATGGCTGTCCGTGGCCGGCGGCCGGGCGACCCTTCCGCCGGCCCTTGGCAATCTCTTTCGATTTCGGTATGATTCCCTCGTTCAGGGGGTTCCCAGGCATGAAGGAATGGCCAACGGTTCCGGCCTGCCGCCTTGGCCGCCGCGGGTGCGGCCCAGGGGGGCGCCCTCTGGCGTGAGGGGAGGTTGTCATGTCGGAGGTGATGCGGTTCGCGGCGGTGTACCTGCCGTACGTCGGGACCCTGGTGGTCCTGCTGCTGTTCCTGAAGGCCGTCGTCATCGTTGGCGGCACGCAGGTCGCCGTGGTGGAGCGGAAGTACTTCGGGAAGAGCCTGCCCCAGGGGCGGGTCATCGCCCTCACGGGGGAGATCGGAATCCAGGCCCGCACGCTGGGGCCGGGCCTGCACCTCCTCGTCCCCTTCATGTACGCCGTGAACAAGCTGAGCTTCACGACCGTCCTCGAAAACGAGGTGGGCCTCCTCGAATCCATCGACGGCGACCCAGTGCCCCCGGGCAAGATCTTCGCGAAGGTGGTGAGCGGCCACAACAGCTTCCAGGACGGCGAGCAGTTTCTCAAGAGCGGCGGGCAGAAGGGGCCGCAGATCGAGATCCTGCCGCCTGGCACCTACCGCATCAACACGGTCCTCTTCAAGGTCCGAAAGGTGCCGGTGGTCGTCGTGGACAAGGGGAAGATCGGCTTGGCGACCTCCATGGACGGGGCGCCCATTCCCCCTGGCCGCCTGCTGGCCCAGCGGGTCCCGGGCCACAGCAACTTCGAGAACGGCCAGGTCTTCCTCAACAACGGCGGCCAGAAGGGGCCGCAGATGGACATTCTTCTGCCGGGCACTTACCGCATCAACATGGACCTGTTCCGCGTCGAGATCCAGGAGGCCACCGTCATTCCGGCCATGAAGATCGGCCTCGTCACGGCCCTCGACGGGGAGCCCATGCCCGAGAAGGAGTACGTGGCCAAGCCCGTCTCGGGCCACAGCGACTTTCAGGACGCCTCCAAGTTCCTGGAGGCGGGAGGCCAGCGCGGCCCGCAGTTCGACGCCCTCAAACCGGGCACCTACTACATCAACCCGCTCATCTTCAAGGTGGACCTGGACGACGTGGCGGTGGTGGAGCGCGGCCAGGTCGCCGTCCTCGTGTCCAACGTGGGCGCGGAGCCCGCAGAGATCCGCCAGCTCGTGGAGGAGGCCGCGCAGCGAGAGGGTGGCGCCTCCGACGGCGAGCCCGTCCGAGCGCTGGAAGACCGGCTCGATGTAGGGATCGAACGGTACGTCGTCCCCAAGGGCTTCCGGGGCATTCAGCAGGAGGTGGCTGGGCCCGGCGTCTACTACCTCAACCGGCGGGCCTACATGGCCTACGTGGTGGACACGACCAACATCACCATCGACTGGGACGATTCGAAGGAGACGCGGTTCGATCCCCTCAAGGTGATCTCCCGCGACGGCTTCCAGATCAGCGTCTCCGTGAAGGTGGTCATCCGCGTGCGCCCTGACCAGGCCCCCTACATGGTCGCCAAGATCGGCTCCATCGAGAACCTCATCCTCCACGTGATCCATCCCATGATCGACTCGAGCTTCCGCAACCAGGCCTCCTCCACCTCCGCGATGAACTTCATGCAGGACCGCCAGGAGGAGCAGCGCAAGGCCGAGGAAAGGGCTAAGAACGAGCTGGAGAAGTACCACGTGGAGTGCGTGTCGGTACTCATCTGCCAGATCAGCCTGCCGCAGGACCTCATGGACACCCAGACCAAGAAGATCATCGCCCAGCAGCAGCAGGCCATGTACCAGGAGCAACAGAAGGCCGAGCAGACGCGCATCGCCACGGAGAAGACGAGGGCCGAGGCCGACCAGCAGAAGAACCTCGTGGAGGCGGAGATCGGCGTGAAGATCGCCGCGCAGAACAAGGAGAAGGCCATCCGATTCGCGGAGGCCGAGGGCGAGAGCCTCAGGCTCAGGGCCGAGGGCGAGGCCGCGGGCATCAGGGCGAAGGGCGAGGCCGAGGGCGCCAAGATCCTCGCCATCGGAGAGTCCACCGCCAAGGCCTACGAACTGCAGAACCAGGCCATCGGCCAGCAGGGCGTGACGGCCATTGAGATCGCCAAGCAGATCGCCTCTGGCAACGTCAAGGTGACGCCCGACCTCCTCGTGCAGGGAGGCGACGGCGTCGGCGGACTCCTGGCGGCCTACCTCACCAACCTCGTCACCGCCAAAACACGGCCCGGAGGCCCCGTCGGAGAGGCGCAAGAAAAGGCGGGGGCGTAGGAGAGCCGATGGCCGATGGCATGCGCGCGCCTGAGGGGCCCGAGCCGGACACTGCGGACTGGGAGCTGCTCAGAATCTTCGAAAGCGACGAGAGGGCGCAGGAGGTCCTGGCCCTCCTGCGCCAGACGGGCCTGCCCTGCGAGTCCCTGGATCGCCGCCTGGCGCAGCCCGAAGTCCTGGGAGACGCCGCCGCGGGTGTGTGGCTCCTGGTTCCCCAGGACCGACGGGGGGAGGCGGAGACCCGCCTTGCGGAGACCGACGATGGAATCGGCGCCTCATCCGGAGGGGAGGTCCGGTGCACCTCCTGCGATTCGCGCGAGTTCTGCGCCGTGCCGCCGAGCGAGGCGCCCTCGGGCAGCTTCTGGCTGAGGTGCCTGAACTGCGGCCGACGCACGCCGGTGGGCGAAGCGGTCTACATGAGCGACGCCTTTCCCGCCCTGCCTTCGGCATGCCCCGAATGCGGCTCTTTCCGTGTAGCCGAGGCGGATGCGCCTCCGCGATCGCCGTTCGACATGGTTCCGCCCGAGGACCGGTCGTGGTGCGTGTGCGAGAACTGCGAGCACCGATGGCAGCCGCCGGCCGAGGTGAAGGGACCGGGCACCGCTCGCTCAGGCGGACCCGCCGAGCCCATCCGGCGTCACGAGCTCTGCCAGGCTCCGCCGGAAATCCTCGAAGCCGCGCCCGATGAAGCGAACGAGACGGTGGGGGAAGAGGAAGAGCCCGACGGGCAGCAGTGCCCGCGCTGTCTCTCCCGCCGCCTGACCATGAACGACACGCTGGTCGCCAAGGGCGGACCTCTACGCCTCCTCTGCACGAAGTGCGGGGAGGTCTGGGACGAACAGCTTCCGCCGGGCTCAGCCTTGCCAAACCTACCCGTGGTGCGGGACGGCGACGCCGACGCCCAACCAGGGTCGGTCTGCCCCCAGTGCGGAAACGGCGAGAGCGAGCCCTGCGAACCTCCGGCCTATGCCGGCGAGAGCTATTTCGCCCGTCTGTTCAAGGCGCTGCTCGGAGGCGGCGCCTGGCGCCGCTGCGTCCGGTGCGGCTTCCAGTGGCAGGGTTGACGCCGCGGGCATACTTCCCTCCGGAATTGCGCGAAGGCCGCCGTAGACGGCCGATGCGGGCATCGGCCGCTACTCGTGTGGAGGGGCCTTTGAAGTCTCATCCGCCGGGGCGGGCTCCTTCGGGGCCTGGTGGAAATCCCAGAAGCGCACCCGGCTCTCGAAGGTGCGGCGGATCCAGAGCAGGCCGCCCTCGCCCTGGATCTCCGAGCGGATGGGGACCCACCAGCCCTCCGGCGTCAGCTCGAAGCGGACGCGCGTAAGCATCCGGTCCACGTGCTTCGGGAGCGGGACCGGGCTCACCTCCACCTGGAGGGGCTCGCCCGTCTGCGCGTCCAGCCACGCCTTGCCGGCAAGGACCCCCCTGCCCCGCGCGAGCCGCTGGGTGAAGGAGAAGAGGACCGCGTTCCGGCCATCGAGCCGGGCGGGGCCGAGGCGGCTGGCGCTCACGCGATCCTGCGCCTCGGGGGCGAAGGGGTGATAGGAGGGCGAGAGCTCGACGGTATCGCGGGCCTCCCCGGATTTCTCCTGGTCGCGCTTGGCCCTCTCACGGTTCCGCTCCTCCTCGGCGCGGGCCTTCTCGGTGACGTCCTTGCCGTCGCGAGTCGCCGAGACCACCTGCGCCTCGGCGTCGGCGCCGAACCCGGCGATCTTGAACACGAGCGTCCCCCGATGGTCCACGGAGCCGTCCCTCTTCTTGATGACGCTGTCCATCTCCATCATGTGGGGCACGATGCGCGCCTGCTCGGACCGCCTCGCCACGGCCACGGCCATCTCCCAGAGGGGATCGGCGGCGGGCGCCGCGGCCCGAAGCCCGCTGGGGGCCGTCAGAAACAGAAGGGCGCCAACGCCGGCCGCCATCGCCCAAAGTCGCCGAGATCTCCGCACGCCGCTCCTCCGATGAGCGCCACCATACGGCCAGAGCCGTCGGACCGCAAGGAGGGCCGCGCCGGTTCCCGTCCCGGGTAGCGCCGGGGAACGGGCGGGCGGCCCGGCGTGTTAGCATACCGTGGAGGCACGGCCATGAGCCCTCTTCTGGCGCTGACCTATTCGCTCCTCTTCGGACTCCTGCACGGGATCCTCCCCGACGAGCACACCTGGCCCATCACCTTCAGCTACGCCATCGGCGGCGCCAGCGGCTGGGAGGGCATGCGGGCGGGTCTGTATTTCTCCGCGGCCTTCACGTTCCAGCGGATGATCGTCTCAGAGCTGGCCTACCTGGCCCTGGCGCCCTTCCTGCGCCTCCCCCTTCTCGACGGCATCGTCTACGTGGCGGTGGGAGTGGTCATGACGGCGGCGGGCGCCTTCGTGCTGCGGCGCAACCGCTACCTCCACCTGCACCTGCTGGGACACCACCACGAGGCGGGGAACGGGATGGAGTGCACGAGCAACGTCCTGAAGATTCACCACACGCACAAGGCGCAGGCTCCGCAGGCGCCGCCCGTGCGGTGGACCCTCGTGCACGGCTTCATCGCGGCCTTCGGCTTCGGCCCCTTCTCCCTCTTCGTGAACACCGTGGCTGCCTCGGCCATGGGGAGCGCCTGGCTGGGCTTCCTCCCCGGCCTCCTCTTCGGCCTGGGGACCATGATCACCCTGGCCGCCGTGGGGGCGCTCTTCGGCGCCTCCCTCCGCTGGACGCGCCTGCTGAGCGAGGAGGAGATCCGCCGGATCGGCTCCCAGACCGGTGGACGCACGCTCTTCTTCGGCGGGCTGCTCTTCGCCCTCGCCGGCATCCTGGCCCTCCTGGGGTGGGACCGGTACGTCTTCCTCGATTCGGGGGAGGTGCTCGTGGCGCTCTTCATGCTCTTCGTGGCCCTGCCGGCGCTGCTCTACTCCTTCAGGGAGGTCAGGAGCGCACGCCAGGGTCCCAAGGTGGAGTAGGGCGCCCAGGCCCCTCCTCCGCCGCCAGTTCCTTCCGGCCGCCCCTCGCGGCGGCGGCCCTCGCGTTTAGGAGATGAACTATGGGACGCAATACCATCCCCCTGGGACGCATCCTGGGGATTCCAATCGGACTGGACTACACCTGGTTCCTGATCTTCGGCCTGATCACCTGGTCGCTCGCGGCGAGCTACTACCCCCACGAGTTCCCGGGCTGGCCGGCCGGACTCTACTGGGTGACGGGCGCCCTGACGGCCCTCCTCCTCTTCGCGAGCGTCCTGCTGCACGAGCTGGGGCACTCGGTGGTGGCCATGCGCTACAAGATCCCCGTGCGCAGCATCACGCTCTTCATTTTCGGGGGGGTGGCCCAGATCGGGGCCGAGCCCCCCAGCGCCCTGGCGGAGTTCTGGATCGCCGTGGCGGGACCGGCCGTGAGCTTCGCCCTGGCCGTCCTCTTCGGGCTGCTGCGGCAGAGCCTCTCCTCCGTGGGGCCCGTCCTGGCCCTGGCCGAGTACCTGGCCCTCATCAACGGCATGCTGGTCCTGTTCAACCTCATCCCGGGCTTTCCGCTGGACGGAGGACGCGTCCTGCGGGCCGTGGTCTGGGGCGTCACGGGCAGCTTCCGAAAGGCCACGCTGATGGCCGCGTGGGTCGGGCGCTTCGTGGCGCTCCTCTTCATCTTCTACGGCGTCTGGGAGGTGCTCACCGGCAATTTCATGAACGGCGTGTGGATCGCCTTCATCGGATGGTTCCTGGACAGCGCGGCGGCCGGGCAGATCCGCGCCCAGGACGCGCACGACGTGCTGGCCGGCCACCGCGTCTCGGAGGCCATGAGCAAGGAGTACGCCTGTGTTCCCGCGGACCTGACGCTCCAGCGCCTGGTGGACGAGCACATCCTGGGCAGCGGGCGGCGGTGCTTCGTCGTGGAGCGCGGGGACAGCCTGGCCGGACTCCTCACGCTCCACCGCCTGCGGGAGATCCCGAGGGCCTCGTGGGGCACCACGACGAGCCAGCAGGCCATGATCCCCGTGGAGAAGCTCCAGGTCCTCGCCCCCGACACCGAGCTCTGGCGGGCCGTGGACGAGATGCAGCGGGACGGGTTCAACCAGCTTCCCGTGATGGACGGCGGGCGCATGGTCGGCATGCTCACCCGCGAGGACACCCTGCACTTCCTGCGCAACCTCAGCGAGTTCGGACGGTAGACACGGCGTCGGCAGGGGGAGAAGAATGATGCCCTCTTCGCGGCGGCGGCCGCCTCACCTTCCTCGCATGAGGCCCATCGGAGCCGGGACGCGCCTTCCTCCGCTTCGCTCAGGAAGGCAACCTCACAAGAGCGAGCTGAACTTATCTTGGACGGCCATGAGGGAGAGCTTCCTTAGCCCTTCCACTCGTGGCCGCAGTCGGCGCAGCGGTGCCAGCCGCGCCCCAGGAAGCGGGAGAAGGCGCCGCTGAGGGCGCTCTCGGCGGCGTACTTCGGTGGAGGCGTGTCTTGTGCGGCCTGGGAGCCGCAGGCCGGGCAGAGCAGGGCCGGAGGCGCCGGGCAGAGGTCGTGCGGCTCCACGGCCTCTACGGCCTCGGGCTCCTCGTCCGTCGAGCCGGGCTCCCCCTCCGGAGCGGCCGCCTCCCCGCCGTGCGCCGTCTCCGATACCAGCCCTCTTTCGAGCTCCTGGCCCGCGAGGACGCGCTCGGCCTCTTCGGCCGCAGAGGCCGGCACCTGGAGGCGGATGCCGCCGGGCATGGGGAAGAGGGTTCCGCCCACCGCGTCCGGGACGAAGCAGCAGAGCCCGGCCGAGGCCAGCACCGAGCGCGCCCATTCCACCTCCATCAGGGTCATGTAGGTGCGGATCGTCACCAGCCCCTGAGCCTCGGCGTTCCGATCGTCTTCCATGGGTCGCATCTCCTCGAAATCCAGCATGACGGCGCCGGCGCCCTCTTCCTCCCGCGTGGGTGACCGCGGAGATCCGCCGGTGGACGGGCCGGGACCAGGATAACACTGGGTGGGGGTTGGGGGATTAAGGGATGAAGGGATTAAGGGATGAAGGGATGAAGCGATGAAGATATTAAGCGATGGAGCGATGGGGCGATGAAGGGACGGGGGCGAGGCTGCGAAGAGCGCGGGTCAGCCTTGACACTCCGGGCGGGGGCGCATACAAAAGGGTGGTAGCTCCGCACGGATTCGGACGCTGGCCCGGTTGCCTATGGATGGGGGATCGCAATGAAAAGCGTCATGAACGGGCGCCGCGTCGTCGTGGTGGACGGCCGGCGCACACCCTTCGCCCGCTCGGGGACCGCCTTCACGGACCTGACCGCGTACGACCTCGGCCGCCACGCGGTGGCGGGGCTGCTCCACCATGCCCCGGTGGAGCCCGGTGAGGTGGAGCTCCTGGTGATGGGGACGGTCCTCCAGGACCCCGCCACGAACAACGTGGCCCGCGAGGTGGGCCTGGCGAGCGGCCTCCCCCCGTCGGTGCCCGCCTTCACCGTGACCGTGGCCTGCGTCTCGGCCAACCTCGCCATCCTGAACGCCGCCAACGCCATCGCGCTGGGCCAGGCGGACGTGGCCATCGCCGGTGGGACCGACACCCTCTCCGACGCGCCCATCCGCGTCTCCAGAAACGTCCGCAAGCGCCTCATGGCCGCCCAGAAGGGCCGGGGGCTGAAGGGCTTGCTCGGCATGGCCAAGGGGCTCAAGTTCCGCGACCTCGCGCCCGAGGTGCCCGCCATCGCCGACTTCTCCACGGGCCTCTCCATGGGGCAGAACGCCGAGCGCCTGGCCAAGCGCCTGGGCATCTCCCGGGCCGACCAGGACGCCTACGCCCTGCGCTCCCACCAGCGGGCGGCCGAGGCGGCCCGCAAGGGATTCTTCGCGGACCAGATCGTGCCCCTCTACGCGCCGCCGGCCTTCAAGGTCGTGGAGGCGGACAACGGCGTGCGGGGGGACTCCACCTACGAGAAGATGGCCTCCCTCAAGCCGGCCTTCGATCGGCGGTTCGGCACGGTCACGGCGGCCAACAGCTCCTACCTCACGGACGGCGCCTCGGCGGTCCTCCTGATGAGCGAGGAGCGCGCCAGGGCCAAGGGGATCAAGCCTCTGGCCTCCCTTCGCGCCGTGAGCACCACGGCCATGGACCCCCTGGACGAGCTGCTCTTGGGCCCTGCCTTCGCCATCCCCGGCGTTCTGGAGAGCGCCGGGATCTCCCCCGCCGAGGTGGGGGTCTGGGAGATCCACGAGGCGTTCGCGGTGCAGATGCTCGCCGTGCTCAAGCTCCTGGAGGACGAGCGCTTCGCGCGAGAGCGCCTGGGGACGGAGAAGCCGGTGGGCGCCATCGACCCGGAGAAGCTCAACGCGTGGGGCGGCTCCCTCTCCATCGGCCACCCCTTCGGCGCCACCGGGGGGAGGCTCGTGACCACCTGCTGCCGCCGCATGGAGCGGGAGGGGGCCCGGTACGGAGTGGTGGCGGCCTGCGCCGCCGGAGCGGTGGGCAACGCCATCGTCTTGGAGAGGGTGTGACCATGGGCGCGATCCGCGTGACCAAACGACCGGACGGGGTGGCCGTTCTCACCTTCGACAACCCCAAGGGCAAGGTGAACATCCTCTCCCCCGAGGTGGTGGAGGAGTTCCGCGGCGTCATCGACGACATCGAGCGCGATCCCGGGGTCAAGGCCTGCGTGCTCGTCAGCGCGAAGGCCGACAACTTCATCGCGGGGGCCGACCTCAAATTCTTTCTCTCCATCCGCGATCCGATGGTGGGCGAGCGCTTCTCGCGCGACGGACACGCCCTCCTCGACCGGGTGGCCGATTCCTCCAAACCCACGGTGGCCGCCATCGCCGGCCTCGCCCTGGGCGGCGGGCTGGAGGTGGCCCTGGCGTGCCACTACCGGCTGGCGGCGGACGACCCCAAGGTGGTGCTGGGGCTGCCCGAGGTCCAGTTGGGGCTCCTTCCCGCGGGCGGCGGCACGGTGCGCCTGCCGCGGCTCGTGGGCCTGCCCGCGGCCCTGCCCATGATGCTCACGGGCCAGCGCGTGCGGGCCCGCAAGGCCCTGAAGATGGGGCTCGTGGACGCCCTCACCTCCCCCGGCGGGATCGAGGAGACGGCCATCCGCACGGCCCTCGGGCTGCTCGACGGATCCATCCAGCGGTGCGGGAGGAAGCGCCCGTGGATGGAGAGACTGCTGGAGTCCCCCCCCGGCCGGGTCCTCCTCTTCCGGCAGGCGCACAGGAGCGTGATCGCCAAGACCCGCGGGCTCTATCCCTCTCCCCTCTCCATCCTGGACTGCGTCAGGACGGGCTACGCCAAGGGGCCGGCGGCCGGTTACGACAGGGAGTCGGTTCTCTTCGGGCAGCTCGTGGCGGGGCCCGAGTGCAAGGCCCTTATCGGCCTCTTCGAGGCCACCACCGAACTCAAGAAGCCGCTGGACGCCACGCCCCCGCGGCCCGTCGACCGGCTCGCCGTGCTGGGGGCGGGCTTCATGGGCAGCGGCATCGCGGCCGTCTCGCTGGAGCTGGCCCCCGTGGTGGTCCGCGACCTCTCGCAGAAGGCGCTGGACGGGTGCGCCAGGGGCGTCTATTCGGGCCTCTCCAAGCGCGTCAAATCGGGAGCCATCTCCCGCTTCGAGCGCGACCGCCTCTTCGCCCGCCTGCACCTCACCCAGCAGGCGGAGGCCCTTAGGAGGGCCGAGCTGGTGATCGAGGCGGTCTTCGAGGACCTCGAACTCAAGCGGAAGGTGCTCGCCGAGGTGGAGGCGCTGGTGCCGGCCGAGTGCGTCTTCGCCTCCAACACCTCCGCCCTGCCCATCGCCTCCATCGCCGAGAAGGCCCTACACCCGGAGCGCGTTCTCGGCATGCACTACTTCTCCCCGGTGCCCAAGATGCCCCTGCTGGAGCTGGTGGTCGCCGAAAAGACGGCGCCCTGGGCCGTGGCCACGGCCCGCGCCTTCGCCGTGAAGCAGGGCAAGACCGCCATCGTGGTGGAGGACGGTCCCGGATTCTATACGACGCGCATCCTCTCCCCCTTCCTGAACGAGGCGGTCCTTCTGCTGGAGGAGGGGGCGCGCATGGAGGCCCTGGACGGCGCGCTGAAGGATTTCGGCTACCCCGTGGGGCCGGTCACGCTCCTGGACGAGGTGGGCATCGACGTGGGCGCCCACGTCGCCAGGGAGCTCGGACCCGTGTACGCCCACCGCGGACTGGGGGCGAGCGACGCCCTGCCCAGGCTCTTTGAGGCCGGCTACCAGGGGCGCAAGAACGGCCGGGGCTTCTACGTCTATCCTCCCCGCGGGAAGAAGGGAAAGAAGCGCCCCAACGCGGAGGTCTACGGGCTGCTCGGCGGCGCGCCGCGGCGCCCCATGGACCGCAAGGCCATGGCCGAGCGCCTCGCCCTCCTCATGGCCAACGAGGCCCTCCACTGCCTCCAGGAGGGGGTGCTCTCCTGCCCCCGGGACGGGGACGTGGGCGCCGTCTTCGGCCTGGGATTCCCCCCCTTCCGCGGCGGCCCCTTCCGGTACCTGGATGCCCTTGGTGCCCGCCAGGCCGTGGACCAGTATGAGGCGCTCGCCAAGCTGCACGGCCAGCGCTTCACCCCCGCCCCGCTCCTCGTCGAGATGGCCAAGAGCGGGAAGAAGTTTTACGAGGCGTGACGGGGTGGCGGGGGGATGAGGTGGCTAGGGGATGAGGCGATTGGGTAATTGGGCAATTAAGCAATTGAGCAATTGAGTAATTAAGCAATTAGGCAATTGGGCAATTGAGCGTCTGGATGAACGGGAGCGGGCCATGCAGTCGATCTACTTCACGGAGGAGCACGAGGCTTTCCGCCGAAGCGTCCGGCGGTTCGTGACGGAGGAGGTGGCCCCGCACGCCGAGGCGTGGGAGCAGGAAGGCCGCATTCCCCGGAGCATCTTTCAGCGCATGGGCGAGCTGGGCTTCCTCGGGATTCTCCATCCCGAGGCCTACGGCGGCCAGGAGGCCGACCTTTTCTTCGCCATCGCTTTTCTGGAGGAGCTTCCCCGCTCCCTCATGGGCGGCTTCTGCGCCTCCGTTTCGGTTCAGCAGTTCATGGCCACGGCCCATATCGCCGCCAACGGTTCGGAGGATCTCAAGCGGCGCTACCTCGCCCCCTCCATCGCCGGGGCCAAGGTGGGGGCGCTCGCCATCACCGAACCGGACACGGGCTCGGACGTGGCCTCGATCCGCACCCGTGCCCAGCGCGACGGCGACCACTTCGTGGTCAATGGCGCCAAGACCTTCATCACCAACGGCGCCGAGGGCGATTTCTTCACCCTGGCCGTGCGCACCGGCAGCGCCGAGGACGGAGCGGCGGGCATCAGCCTCCTGGCCGTGGACGCCGACACACCCGGCGTGCGCGTGGCGCGCCGCCTGCGCAAGCTGGGCTGGCACAGCTCGGACACGGCGGAGCTCTCCTTCGAGGAGGTCCGCGTTCCCGCCGGCCACCTGATCGGCGAGGAGAACAGCGGCTTCTATCAGATCATGGAGGCCTTCGCCCTGGAGCGGCTCTGCGGCGCCGCCATCTCCATCGGAAGCTCCGTCGTGGCCCTGGACTTCACGCGCCGCTACATGGCCCAGCGCAAGGCCTTCGGCCGGCCGCTGGACCGCTTCCAGGTCCTGCGCCACCGCATGGCCGACCTCTACGCCGAGCTGGAGGCCGCGCGCCAGCTCACCTACCACGCCGCGTGGCTGCGGGGGGAGGGCCGGCCGGCGGTGCTCGAATCCTCCATGGCCAAGCTCATGGCCACCGAGCTCGGCAAGAAGGTGGCCGACGAGTGCCTCCAGTTCTTCGGCGGCTACGGCTTCATGGAGGAGTACCCGGCGGCGCGATTCTACCGGGATGCCCGAGCGGCCACCATCGCGGCGGGCACCTCGGAGATCATGCGCGAGATCATCATCCGCCTGGCCCTGGACCAGGGCTCGCCGGAGGAGGAGGGGGCCGCGCCCGCGGCCCGGCCGCCCAGTCAGACGACACACCCCGAACCGCCGCGGCCCGCCGGGGCCGGCCAGCAGGCGACCGCGCCGCCCGAGCCCTCGCCCTCCGCACCGCCGGCCGGCGACGTATCGGCCCCGCCTGAGCCGCCCAGCACCGTGGAGGCGCTCATGCGCTCCCTGCCGGCCCGGCTGAGACCGGGCAAGACCGATGGCTGGCGCTCGC
>JAJYCJ010000064.1 GCA_021778515.1 Acidobacteriota bacterium | reverse complement strand
GGCCGCCCGCGCCGAACCACCGGCTCCCCGGCGCCAGGCGGTCGAAGGCCTCCACCAGTTTCCCCGCGTGACCGTCCCCCGAGGGTTCTCCGGCCACCACCGCCACGCTGAAGGGCCTGCCCATGGTGCCTCCCGGCGCATTGTATCTGAAACGTCCCGGAGCAGGAAGGATGCGGGGCCGGGGAATCGCGGACCGGGGCCCGTCCGTCGGCCCTGTGCAGTCGGCCCTTTGCACCTTGTCGGAGCGGCTAAAATCCTGTATCATGAAGTTCTTTGCGAGTGGAGGAAGCGCCTCATGAACGTCTTGAAACGCATGCGCAACATGGGATTCCTGAAGATCCTGCTCTGGATCATCGTCATCTCCTTCATCATGGCCATTTTCACCGTCTGGGGCGGGGGTCTCGAAAGCGAAAAGAAGGGCAGCTCCCTCTTCGGGGGCGACTACGCCGTGAAGGTGGATGGCGAGAGCCTTCCTCCCGCCGTTTTCCGTCTCAAGTACCGCTTTTACGTGGACCGGATCAAGTCCATGCTGGGGGACAACTTCCGGGACAGCTTCCTCCAGGGCGCGCCGCAGAACATCGCCAACCAGATGGTGGACGAGCTCATCCTCACCAAGATGGCCAAGTCCTACGGGCTTTCGGTGAGCAATGAGGATCTGGCCGCCACGATCCAGCGGCTCTACAATTTCACCGATCCCAAGTCCCAGTATCCGCAGCTCCTAGGCAGCCTTGGCGTCTCCGCCCAGGACTACCAGACCTTCCTGCGGACGGAGCTGCTGATGGAGAAGCTGCACGACCTCCTGACGAGCTCGGTCTATCTCTCGGACGCCGACCTCAGGCGCCTATACGCCGAACAGAACGACAAGTTCAAGGCGACCCTCGTCCAGGTTCCCGCCAGCCGGTTCAACCAGCAGGTGGGGGCCATCACGGACGCGGATCTCAAAGCAAGGTACGACCAGGAGAAGGACAGCCTCAAGATCCCCGAGAAGCGAGCCATCCAGTACGTCATGCTCTCCAAGAACTACTTCGAGAGCCGGGTCAAGCTCTCGGACGCCCAGCTCCAGGCCTACTACAACACCCATCAGGCCGATTTCTCCATCCCGGCCACCGATCGCAGGGCCAGCCACATCCTCATCCGGGTGGCGCAGGACGCCAAGCCCGCCGAGGTCGAGGCCGCCAGGAAGAAGGCCCAGGAGATCTACGACAAGATCAAGGCCGGCGCGGATTTCGCGACCATGGCCAAGACCTACTCCCAGGACAGCACGGCGCAGCGGGGCGGGGATCTGGGGTGGTTCTCTCGGACCGCCATGGTGAAGCCATTTGCGGATGCGGTGTTCGATCAGTGCAAGGCGGTGGGCGACGTGGTGGGGCCCATCAGGACGCAGTTCGGATTCCACATCATCAAGCTCACCGGCATCGGCCCCCAGACCAAGCCGTTCAGCGAGGTCCAGTACCAGGTCAAGCAGGCCATGCTGCTCAAGGATCCCACCATTCAGAGCGAGATCCAGAAGCAGTACGGCGAGGCCGAGAAGGAGCTCTCCTCCATGAAGGATGACTCGGGCTTGCAGGCCCTGGACAAGAAGTTCGGCATCAAGCCGGCCGACGTCGCGGTCCCCTTCGGGGAGAACCAGGCCATCGGACCGCTGGGCTTCGATCCGGAGCTGTCCAAGGCGATCTTCGCCACCGCCCAGGGGGCGTGGTCGAAGGTCCTTCCCTACCGCGACGGCGGCGTGATCCGCTTCAAGGTGACCTCCATCCAGCCCGCCCACACGGCCAGCTTCGACGAGGTCAAGAATCAGCTCCGGCGGGAGATCCAGAACGACCGGGCCGCCGCCTTCGCCAAGACGGCCGCCTCCGTCCTGCTGGCCGGGGCGAAGGATGCCGCCTCTCTCGAAACCGACGCCAAGAAGGACAGCTACACCCCGCAGCAGGTGGGCCCGCTCACCGCCACTGACGCCATCCCGAACGTGGGCAAGGATCCGGAGGTCAACAAGGCCTTCCTCGCCGCCAAGGCCGGTGACAAGGTAGGGCCGATCTCCACCAAGACCGGCTGGGTCGTGGGCATCGTGACCGATCGCACCAATGCCGACATGAAGAAATTTGAAGAGGACAAGGACCAGTTGGCCCAGACCCAGGCCGGCAAGGTTGCCGAACAGTGGATGAACGATTATGTGGAGCGCCAGCGGCAGGCTCTCGACGCGAAGAAAGCCATCCGGTTCAACG
The DNA here is from genome assembly GCA_021778515.1 of Acidobacteriota bacterium. Lineage (GTDB taxonomy): Bacteria > Acidobacteriota > UBA4820 > UBA4820 > DSQY01 > DTPS01. The sequence continues at coordinate 17,615 of JAJYCJ010000064.1, read as the reverse complement.
AGTCCCTCATCAAGGAGATGCAGCCCGCTTCCTCCAAACAGGCCGGCTAGGACTCACTTCTGGAGTCTTTATGATCAGGGTCGGCAGGATCGCAAGCTTCTTGGCCGCAGGACTATTGCTGACGGGGCTCACCTCTCGCGGAGGTGAGCCCGTTCAGGTTCAGGCCATCCCCCTGGACATAGCAGCGGACTTCGCCCCCCTTCTCTGCGGCGGCCGCCTCTACGTGTTCAGCTCCGGCGGCCGCAACCAGATCATGAGCCCGGGCGATACGGCTCCCGACTGCGATCCCGTCCAGATCATGCCCCTCATACAGCCCCGCTGCGGGCCGACGGGCCCGGTGCTGGCGGACCGCGACGGGAACCTCTGGCAGATGGGCAAGGGCATGCCCGTGGAGGTGGGGCGCCTCACCGGTCCGGCCTCCCAGCTCGTGGCGCTCCTGCCGAGCCAGAACGGAGCCGTGGAGGTCTACGCGGACCGAATCGTGCTTCCCGAAACCCAGCCCGCGCCCCTTCCGCTCAAGGTCACGTCGGCCCAGCGCCTGGCCGACGGCGGATTCTGGGTCTGGAACGCCCGATCGGCGGCCCGCCTGAATCCACAGGGACGACTCCTCTGGACCTGGACGCCGAAGGGGGAGGGACCGGGCCCGGCGGTGCTGGCCGACGGGCTTCTCCTGGCAGGCACCAGCAGCGGCTCCCTCGTGGCCCTTTCGGACGCCGATGGAAGGCAGCGCTACCGCTACCGAGGCGGCGGGCAGGTGGTGAACCCGCCGTGGGTGAGCGGCGAGCTGGTCGTCTACGCCTCGCTTGACCACCTCGTGAGGGCGCTGAGGATCCGCTCCGGTCAGCTCGCCTGGCAGTTCCGCACCGACGGCAGGCCCTCCTTCGGTCCGTACCCCGTGCAGGCCGGCCTGCTCTTCGCCGAGGATCCGGGCCAGCGGCTGTTCATCCTCAATCCGATGTCCGGCAGGGAGATCTGGAACTGGCGCGTGCCGAAGGGTGCCATTCTGAAGGCGCCGGCCGTCGCCGGGGACCAGGCGGCGGTGCTGGCCTGGAGCGACACGCCCGAGCCCACCCTCTACCGCGTCACCCTTCCCCCGAAGCCTTCGCCCCCCAAGGCCAAGGCTCCGCACCCATCGAAGCCTTCGCCTTCCAAGACGAAGACGCCGCACCCATGACCCCGAACCCCATCTGGATCACCCTCGACGATTTCGCGCCGGATGCGCGCATGGCGGAGTTCCTGGGGCGCGCCATTCCGTACGGGGTGATCCTGTTCGCCCGCCATCTCAAGAGCGGGCAGCAGGTGGCCGAGCTCTGCCAAGCCATCCACGGCTCCACCGAAGGGTTCTCGCCCCTGATCGCCCTGGACCAGGAGGGGGGAAGGGTCAGCCGCCTCGCCGCCCTCGGATACGACCTGCCGGGCGCGGATTCTTGCGCGGCGGACTCCGCCAGGGCCAAAGCGGCCGGGGCGGAGGCCGGGGAGATCCTGCGCGGCCTGGGGTTCGACGTGGATTTCGCCCCCGTGGCCGACCTCGGTCCAGCCCATCCGGGCACCGGGCTCGAGCGGAGGCTCTTCGGCGACGACCCTCGCACGGTCGGCTCGTGCTGCGCGGCCTTCCTCGCAGGACTGAAGGACGCCGGCATCGAAGGGTGCCTGAAGCATTTCCCGGGGCTGGGGGGCACTCGCCTGGACAGCCATCGCGCCCTGCCCTTCGTGGAGGGTGGCCTCGCGGACCGCCAGGACCACCTGGCCCCCTACCGGGAGCTGGCCGGCCTCGTCCCGTACGTCATGGTGGGACACGCCGCCTACGCCTTCCTGGACGGGAGGACCCCGGCCACCCTGCATCCCGGGACCTATGAACTGCTGTCCTCGCTGGGCTTCCATGGGCTCAGCGTGACGGACGACCTCTCCATGGGCGCCGTGACCGCCCTGGATGATCTTTCGGGTCTCACCCTCGGAAGCCTGTCGGCCGGTGCTTCCCTGGCCTTGTGGGTCTCTTCCCAGGAGGCGACCCTGCGCACCCTGGATTTCGTCGCATCGGAGGCCATCTGGCTTGCAAGGCGGGCCGCCCTGGCGCATTGTAGGATGGGGAGCGGGACGCCTTGAGCCAGAATGGGAAGCCGAGAATCCTCATCGTCGAAGACTCCCGGTCCGTCAGGGAGGAGATCCGCCAGGTCCTCCAGGAGGCGGGCGTCGAGGCGGCCTTCTACGAGGCGGAGAACGGCCTGGACGGCTTCAAGATCATGATGGACCACCCCCTGGACCTCGTGTTCTGCGACCTCGTGATGCCGCAGATGGACGGGCTCAAATTCCTGCAAATGCGCTCATCCCGGGAGGAGATGCAGGAGGTCCCCGTGGTCATGCTCACCGCGGTGGGCGACGTGGATCAGAAGATCAAGGTGCTCTCGGCCGGAGCCAACGACTACATCACCAAGCCGTTCCACCCCGGCGAGCTGGTGGCGCGGGCCAAGGTCCACCTGAAGGTCAAGCAGCTCCAGGACGAGCTCCGCCAGAAGAACGCGCTGCTCATGGAGCTCTCCACCACCGACAGCCTGACCAAGATCTACAACCGGCGGCACTTCCTGGATCTCGCCCGAAGGGAGATGGAGCGCAGCGAACGCCTCGGCCTCCAGGCCGCGCTCATGATTTTCGACGTGGACCACTTCAAGGGGATCAACGACCGCTTCGGACACCAGCTCGGTGACCTCGTCCTGGTGGAGATCTGCAACACCGTGGGCGGCTGCCTCAGGGACTACGACATCTTCGGCCGCTACGGGGGCGACGAGTTCACCCTTCTCTTTCCCCAGACATCCATCACCAGGGCCTTGAAAACGGGCGAGCGCATCGAGGAGGCCGTGCAGGAACTCGTTCTCAAGGAACTCCCCGGAGAGCGCTTCACGATCAGCGGGGGAATGGTGTCCAACTCGACCGCCGGCGAAGACCTGGAAAGCCTCCTCCGCCGGGCCGACCAGGCGCTCTACCTGGCCAAGAGCGAGGGCCGGGCCCGAGTCGTTTGCCTCGAGCACTGACGAGGACCGAGCGCAGGAGACCTTGCCTCCCCAAGCGGGGCGGCGGCGGTGACCAGGAGGCGACCCGTCTCCGGCGCGCTCCCCAATCCCGAACCCCTGATTTCACGGCTGTCTAGAATAAATTCAACTCGGACTTGAGGGGTTCGCCTTCCGGAGCGAAGCGAAGGAAGGCCCGTTCCGGCGCGTCGCGCGAGGGCGCGCTCCCCGTTTCCCCGCACCTCTTCCACTGGCGCCGCGCCCTTCGCTTTTCGCTGCAAGCGAAGAGCGGCGTTCCGGCGCCGATGGGCCTCATGCGAGGAAGGTGAGGCGGCCGCACCGCAAGCGTACTTCCCGTACGCTGAGGATGCGGACGCCGAAGGCTGACGAAGCAGGAGGTCCGTCGCCGCCGGCGCACCCGTGGAGGGTGGGGGGACGGTCCACACCAGATCAGGCTGGGGCTGGCGCCCGAAGGGCGGCGGAGGGCCTGCGGACGGAGCGCGGCCACGCTGGCGTGGGCGCGCCCGGCGAAGGCCCCCAGCGCCGCGCCCAAGGCGCGGCCCAGACCCGGCCCTGGTTCGGAGCCGGCAAGGCGGTCCATTTTGGACAGGCATGCCTAGATTTCAAGTGTTGTCACTCGGGGGTGGAGCGCCGCCGCAGCCCGTAACATTCCCTCCCCTTCGGGGAAAGGAAGGCCACGAAGGCGGTGATGTCCAGGGCATAGATCACCGCCGAGGCGATGCCGAATGCCTGCAGCCCTAACAGATAATGAGGCGGGACCCGCCTCGCGAGCGAAAACCAAACGTCGACGGGCTCCTGGGTGAACCCGAGGCTCGTCTTCACCACGATGAGCACCGACAGGTAGGCCATGGCGAGCCACCACCCCACCGGCAGCCTCAGCCGGACCAGCGAGCCCAGGGTGATCAGGAGCACTCCCGGAGCGGCGAAAAGCAAGAGGTAGAAGGCGAACAGGCGGAGGGCGGACCCCTCCCCCATTTCATGAGTCTCCAGCGTCGCCAGGAACAGGAGCAGCCCCTCCCCCGCCCAGAGGATGCCCTTGAATCGGAAGTAGTTTCCCAGACTCCTCGAGCGGGCCGTGGAGTGGGCGGACATGAGTCACACGACCTTGGCCCTGAGCGCGGCCTTGATGAAACCATCCAGATCGCCGTCCAGGACGGCATCCGCGTTGCCGACCTCGACCTCGGTCCGGTGGTCCTTCACGAGGCGGTAGGGATGAAGGACGTAGGAGCGGATCTGGCTGCCCCAGGCGATCTCTTTCTTGCTGTCCTCCAGGACCTGCCGCTCCTTGTTCCGCCGCTCGATTTCGAGCTGATAGAGGCGGGACTTGAGGATCTTCCAGGCGGTCTCGCGGTTCTGGAGCTGACTGCGCTCGTTCTGGCAGGTCACCACGAGGCCCGAGGGGAAGTGGGTGATCCTAACCGCCGTGGAGACCTTGTTGACGTTCTGGCCGCCGTGGCCGCCCGCCCGGTAGATGTCCACGCGGATGTCCTTCTCGTTGATTTCGATCTCGATCTCGTCGTTGACTTCGGGAGACACGAAGACCGAGGTGAAGGAGGTGTGCCGCCGGGCGGCCGCATCGAAGGGCGAGATCCGGACGAGGCGGTGCACGCCGCTCTCGCTCTTGAGGTAGCCGTAGGCGTAGGCCCCCTTGACCATGATCGTGGCCGACTTGATGCCCGCCGTATCGCCGTCCTGGTAGTCCAGGAGCTCCACCTCGTAGCCGTGGCGCTCGGCCCACCGCACGTACATGCGATAGAGCATGAGGGCCCAGTCCTGGCTCTCGGTGCCTCCGGCGCCCGGGTGGATGGTCAGGATGGCGTTGTTGGGGTCGAGCTCCCCCGAGAGCAGAACCCGGACCTCCAGGTCCGACAGGAAGGGGCGGAACGCCTCCATGGTTCGGCCGAATTCCTCCGAAACCTCGTCCTCCTCGAACTCCAGGAGGGTGTCCATGTCCCCCACGAAGCGATCCAGGCGGCGGATCGTCTCCGCTCGGGTCTTGAGGATCTGCTGCTCTTTCAGGAGGGTCTTGGCGCGCTGCGGGTCGTTCCAGAATCCTTCGGAACCGGAGGCCTGCTCCAGCTCTTGGAGCCGCTGCTGAGTGCCGGCTTCGTCAAAGACAGCCCCGAAGTTCGGCGGCCTTGTTCTTGAGGGAGCGGTACTCCTGTTTGCTTTCTTCCGTAATCATCGTTTCATGTCCTTGTCTCGGCTATCGGAATGACGGGGCAGGGGCTGGCTGGATGAGGAGTGATGGACGAGGGGCAGGGCCCGCTTGTCGCATCGATCCCCGGCTCCATTCCTTCCTGTCTCAGAGTCTGTTGGCTCTCTTTCAATGCCCCATTCCCTCTGCGTCTCCGTGCCTCTGTGGTTTGCTTTCTTTCGATTCGCCATTTCCGTTTTCTAGAACTCTTCTTTCATGTAATTGGGAGCTTCCTTGGTGATCACCACGTCGTGGGCGTGGCTCTCCTTGAGCCCCGCGTTGGTCACCCTCACGAAGCGCGCGTTCTTTCGCAATTCCGCGATGGTGGCGCAACCCGTCAGACCCATGCCGGAGCGGAGGCCGCCGACCAGCTGGGTGACCACGCTCTCGAGGCTCCCCTTGAAGGCGACCATCCCCTCGATCCCCTCGGGCACCAGCTTGGAGAGGGAGACCTCGCCCGTCTGGAAGTACCGGTCGGCGGAGCCGGCCTTCATGGCGCTGAGGGAGCCCATGCCCCGGTAAGCCTTGAATGTCCTCCCCTGGTAGAGGATGGTCTCGCCGGGCGCCTCCTCCGTGCCGGCGAAGAGGCTTCCCACCATGACCGAACTCGCGCCCGCCGCCAGGGCCTTCACGATCTCGCCCGAATAGCGGATCCCTCCGTCCGCGATGATGGGGATCCCCTTCTCCTCCGCCGCCAGGGCGCACTGCGAAATGGCCGTGAGCTGGGGCACGCCGGCGCCGGTGACCATGCGGGTGGTGCAGATGGAGCCGGGGCCGATACCCACCTTCACCGCGTCGGCGCCGCGGTCGATGAGGGCCTGCGTGCCCTCGGTGGTGGCCACGTTGCCCACGATCAGCTGGATCTCCGGGAAGGTCTCCTTGAGGCGGGCCGCCGCCTCCATGACCCCCTGCGAGTGGCCGTGCGAGGAGTCCAGCACCAGAACGTCCACGTGCACCCCCGCCAGCGCCCTGGCCCGGTCCAGCAGCTCCGCTCCCACACCCACCGCCGCCCCAACGCGGAGGCGTCCCATCTCGTCCTTGCAGGCGTTGGGGAACTTGATCTTCTTCTGGATGTCCTTGACGGTGATGAGGCCCTTGAGGTGGAAACGGTCGTCCACCACCGGGAGCTTCTCGATCTTGTACTTCTGGAGGAGGGCCTTGGCCTCTTCGAGGGTCGTCCCGACCGCCACGGTCTTCAGGTTTTCGCGGGTCATGAGCTCGCTGACCGGCATGTCGGTCCTGTCTTCGAACCGCAGGTCCCGGTTGGTGAGGATCCCCAGGAGCCTCCCGTCGGGAGCCGTCACCGGCACCCCCGAAATTCTGTACTTCTCCATCATCACCAGCGCATCGGCCACCTTCTGATCGGGAGAGATGGTGATGGGGTTGGTGATCATCCCGGCCTCGGACCGTTTGACGCGGTCCACCTCCTCCGCCTGCCGATCGATGCCCATGTTCTTGTGGATGATGCCGATCCCGCCCTGCCTGGCGATGGCGATGGCCAGCCCGGCCTCCGTGACCGTATCCATGGCCGCGGAGAGGAGGGGGATGTGGAGGCGGATCTTGGAAGTCAGGTGCGTGGCGGTCTCCACCTGCTGCGGGTGGACCGTGGACCTGGCGGGGACGAGAGAGACGTCATCAAAGGTCAGGGCGAGGGGGGGGATCTCCTGCAACATCGGCCGGCTCCTCACAAGTCTTGAATTATAGACGAGTTCGAGCGCGATCGCCAGTACCTCGCCCGAGAGATGGAAGGCCGGCAAGCGCCCGGCCGGACTGACTAGGGGCATGATTTCACGGCCCTTCCCCCCATTGCCTCACCCTCGACCATCGGCTCCGGCTCAAACTGAATTGGGGTCCGACTTGCACGCGGTCATTCCGCGTGCTAACTTAACAGTTGAGGAAAACAGGAAATAGAGGCTCAAGGTGAGCGCGTTATGGATATTGTCTGGATAGATCGCGGGTAGTGAATCGGCACCGGCTTCCCCGGGGGGGAGGCAGGAAAGGAAACCCTGGGGACGATGCGCCGGCGAGGCCCGAACGAATCTAGCGCAAGATTGTATTGGATAAAGGAGGCGTGAATGAAGAAAGCATTGATCGGGATGGCATGCCTGATCGTGGGGCTGGGCGTCTTCGCACAGGCCCACACGGGTTACTTCGACATCCTGCCCGGCTACCAGTTCAGCTCGGGCGACTACACGGTCCACCAGGGGCTGGGAACCGTAAAGGGCAGCGCCAAGGACAATTGGCTCGCGAGCCTGGACGGGGGCTACTTCTTTACGGACCACGTCGGGCTGCACGTGGGCTACATCTACGATCCGGCGAAATACGACCTCAAGACCTACTACGGCCCCAACTACTTCGGCACCTACGAACTCAAGCGGGACGTCCACATCCTCGAGGTCGGCCCCGAGTTCATCTGGGGCTCCACCGAGAACCAGGGCTACTTCCAGGTCAACGTGGGTCACACCTTCGGGAGCGGAGACACCCAGATCTCGACCGGAGGTCACAGCTACAACTCTGGGAACATCGGCTCCAACGAGTGGATCTACGGCGCCGCCATCGGCTACCGCCACTATTTCAACTACCAGGTCGGCATCGCGATGCAGGCCGCCTACCACCACGTCCAGAACTGGGACATCAACAACTTCTGGGACGCTCGGGTAGGCGTGGTCTTCCGGTTCCCCAAGCCTGCACCGCCGCCACCGCCGCCGCCGCCACCGCCGCCACCGCCGCCACCGCCTCCTCCGCCGCCGCCTCCTCCTCCGCCGCCGCCACCGCCGCCGCCCCAGATGATGAAGATCACCCTGGACGAGTCGGTGCTGCACTTCAAGACCAACAAGTGGGCCATCCCGAAGGAGAGCGATTCCGCCCTGGATGCGGCGATCGCCAAGCTGAACCAGTACCACGCCCTGAAGATCGACATCACAGGCTTCACGGACAGCACGGACGGGGCCAAGTGGAACGCCATCCTGAGCCAGCGCAGGGCCGACTCGGTGAAGAAGTACTTCCTGGCGCACGGCATCGATGCCTCGCGCATCGAGAGCGTCACCGGGAAGGGACCGGCCGATCCCATCGCCGACAACAAGACCAAGGAGGGCCGCTCCAAGAACCGCCGCGTCGAGATCACGGCCGTCGCGCCCGTGGAGGTCCCCGCGGAGTAACGGGTTCCATCCCAATCGGTAATCTCCAAAAGGGGGCCGCTCCGGCGGCCCCCTTTCCCTTATGGCCGGGCCCCACCGCCTTCCGAAGGGGGCGGTTGCGGGCCGCTCCCTTCCCCGCTACCATGGGCGTTGGGAGGAATGCGCCGTGAGCCTTCAAGGGAATCTCCGCACCATCCTCCTGCCGGACGTTCTCCAGTGGATATCCCAGAGCCGGAAGACCGGCATCCTCCACCTCCGGGATCCCGGCGGGGTCTCCAAGCGCATCCTGTTCAAGGACGGGGACGTTCTCTCAACGGCCTCCTCCGATCCGCGCGAGTACCTGGGCCACTTCCTGATCAGCCGCGGTTACCTCAGCGAGGAGCAGCTCAATCTGGCCATGGACACTCAGATCCAGACCGGGATCAAGCTCGGCAAGATCCTGGTCACGGTGGGGGTGCTGGAGGAAGGGGATCTGAAGGTCATGCTCAAGCTGAAGGCGGAGGAAAACGTCTATCAGCTGTTCCTCTGGGAGGAGGGGGAGTTCAACTTCGAAGACCGCGAGGCCATCGACGAAGACATCCCCTACGTACCCATGGACGTCACCTCGCTGGTCATGGAGGGAATCCGCAGGAAGGACGAGTGGGCAAGAATTCGCGCCGTGCTACCGAACCGCTGGATCATCCTGGGCCGCGTACCCGGGAAGGAGGCAGGAGTAAAGGACCCGCCGGCCGGATCCGTGGCGCGGCGGGCGCTGGAGCTGTTCGATGGCCAGAGGAGCCTGGAGGAGGTGGCCCTCGAACTGCACGCCACCGAGTTCCAGGTCGCCGAGGCGGCCTTTCGGCTGTGCGAGAGGGGCCTCCTGACCGCCACCGGTCAGCAGATCCCGCCCGAGGAGCAATCCTACCGCCAGATCAGGGAGCAACTGCTCCGGGAGGCCTCGAAGGCGCTGGAGGAGAGCCAGTTCACCAAGGCCGCCAACCTCTATCGCTACCTCGCCCGCACCGATCCCCAGGACCCCGAGGCCCGCGAGGGCCTGGCCATGGCCGAGAGGGGGGCCTCCCACGTCTACTTCCGCGATGTCGTGCCCCTGAACACCGTGCTGGAGCTGGCCGTGCCCCTGTCGGAGCTGGCAAGACACGACCTGAGCCCCCAGGAGGGATTCCTCGCCACCCGGGCGAACGGCGCGTGGGACATCGCCACCATCCTCAAGGTCTCGCCCATGCCGGAGAAGGAGGCCCTCAGATCGCTCCAGAAGCTCCTCGAGCGGAAGGTCCTTCGTCCGAAGTCCCGCTGACAGCGCTCTTCTTCCCGCCGTCCTTGGCCTGATCCCCCTTGCCCTCGCAGGAGTGTCCACCCCACGAGGGCCTGTCGCCGGGGAATCTCGCCGATACCCAGATCCCGCCGGCCTGGGTCTTGCAGGTCGCCTGCACCAGGACGTCGTTCGACTTGGACCACATGGAAGGATCCAGGACGACCACCGACGAGGCGGGCGTCTTCATTTCCGAAAACGCCTTCCAGGCCTTGCCGGCGTCTCCGCCCGTGGCCAGGGCCCAGTCGGGGTCGTTGGTCAGAACGGCCATGCCTCCCGCGATCACCAGATCCACTCCCCTGCCCTTCAAGTCGGCGCCCTTCCAGCTCCAGATGCGCGCCCCCTGCCTCGTCGTGGCCTCGAGAGGGAACTGCTTGGCGAGATTGTTCGCGACCAGGTCCTCAAACCGCCTGGAGTCCTTGAGGGAGAGGAAGAGCCCCATCCTGGCCGCTCCCTTCCCCCCCTTGGAGTCCGATACGGCGCACCACTCGCTCCCCAGGGAGGGCAGGAGGTCGTTGGCGAAGGAGAAGTTCAGCTTGCCCTCGGCGCCGCCGATGGCCGCCCGAATCCAGCCCATCTGGTCGGGCGGGAGGGTCTTGCCCAGTTCGTCCATCACCTCCTGGTAGACCCTCGCGGGCTCCCTGCCGCCGCACCAGACATAGACCTGTCCGTCTTTTGGCAGCCGGTCAACGATCTGCGGCCTCTGCGGGGAACCCTCCGCGACGATCCTCCAGAGCCCCTTGGGGGGCTGGTTGAAGCCCATCCACGCGGCCGCCTGCCAGCCCTTCTCGTCGCCCAGCGGCGGGGAGGTCCAGAGGCCGACGCTCTGGATGCTCTCGGGGGAGAGCACCTTGATCAGGTCTTCCCGGGCCACGCCCTTCAGCGCACGGATCACCGCCAGGCCCGCGCCGTCGCCCTGGAGGCCCCCGCCCTTCTCAGGAGCCTCGGGCGGCGCTCCGGGTGGAGCGGGAGCCGCGGGGGCGGCCGGCTTCTCCGGCGCGGAGGGGGCCTCCGCGGTGCGCCTGGCGCCGTGCTTCAGAGCGGCGAGCCTCGCGATCTCGTCACCCCTGAAATAGAGGTACGCCCCGCGATCCTGGGGGAAGCGCTGGGCCACCGAACGGAACCGCGCATCCTGGGCCAGGTTCTTGGCTCCCGCCGAGGGGGCCAGCACCTCTTCGGCCTCCCGCTCGCTGGAAACCACGATCGCCCACTGATCCGAGACCCCCCACAGCACGGCCATGTCGGAGTCGGTGACCGGCTCGGACACCTTTCTCAGCTCCACGCCGTCCACCGAGGCCACGGGCTGGCCGTCACCCAGCTTCTGCTTCAGGATGGGCACCAACTGGGCCTTCTGCCCGGGCAGCAGGGGCACGATGGCGGCGCCCTTGAGCTTCTCCCCATCCAGCCAGAGGCCCATGGCCATGGGCCTGGTCCTGAGCAGGTCGGGAAGGCTGGAGGCCCTGACCGGGGGCGTTGCGGCCCAGACTTGGCTGAGCACCTGCAGCATGGGATCGGTGCCGCGCTGGCCGCCGCTCTGTGCCGATGGCTGAGCCCCGCTTTTGTCGGGGGGCATCCACTGCCCCAGCTCGCGCACTTCGACGAACATCGCCACCGACTCGGGAAAGTGCCCCGCCAGACCCGTGTACGCCTGCTGGCGGTGCTGGATCCAGAGATACCCTCCCACCGCTGCCGCCACCACGGCCGCGCCCGCCGCCACCAGCCATCCCACGCGCCCAGAGCGATTCATGGTCTCCTCCTTACGCCACTCCATGATACGCCGCACTCCGCGCAAAGGTTTCCCTCGCTCGGCCGGTCCCCCGTTCGCATTCGGCGCCTCGCGCGAGGGCGCGCTCCCCGTTTCCCCGCACCCCTTCGACCGGCGCCGCGCCAAAGGCGCGGCCGAGACCCAGCCGTGGTTCGGAGCCGGCAAGGCGGTCTATTTTGGACAAGCATGTCGCGCCGGATAGTGTAGAATCGTCGGAGACACGCGTCGGGCGTGCGGGCCCGAAGGAGGATGAGCGATGGCGAAACGGCACGTGCTCCTGGCTCTGGTGCTGGCGGCGTTCCTCGTCCCCCTCTGGGCCTCGCAGACGGTCCAGGTGCTCCAGGATCTGAGGCCCGAGGTGAAGAAGAAGCTCCCCGCGGGCTATGCCGTCGAGGGCATCACCTACAGCTTCCAGAACCAGCGCCTCAGCATCAGCGCCACGCCGCTGACCCCGTTGGCGCGGGAGGCCTACTACGCCAAGAAGGGGCTCAAGGATCCCTTCGCCGACGCCACGCCCGCGGCGGGATACATCTTCTTCCTCATCCGCATCGAGAACCGCCAGAAGACGGACATGCTCTACTTCTCGCCGGGGGCGGTGATGTTCGGGGACATGAACCCAATCGACGAGGTCGCCATGTACCAGCTCTTTTACCGGCTGCCGGAGGCGAACGCCAAGCTCGACGCGGCCGGGAGGAGCTTCTTCCTGCGCGAACTGCACCTGCCGCCCGGCCTGTGGATCGAGCGGCTCATGGTCTTCCAGTACGACGACCCCTACCCCACCAAGAAGATCAACCTCGCGCTCACGAGCATCCTTCTGGGCGGCGAGGGGCTGGACGTGGATTTTCCCTTCATCGCGAAATTCAAGAAGGAGAAGGTGGAATGACGGCCCAGGTCCTGGACGGAAAGCGTATAGGCGCCCAGATCCGAGACGAGGTGGCCGCCGGCGTCGAGCTCCTTCGGGCCCGGGGCCTGCGCCCTCCCGGCCTGGCGGCGGTGCTCGTGGGCGAGAACCCCGCGAGCCGGGTCTACGTGGCCTCCAAGGTGAAGGCCTGCGCCGAGGCGGGGGTCTTTTCCGAGAAGATCGAGATGCCGCAGAGCAGCACCACGGCACAGGTGCTGGCCTGCGTGGAGGCGCTCAACGGCCGCGAGGATATCGACGGCATCCTCGTCCAGCTCCCGCTCCCGCCCCAGGTGGACGAGGGCGCGGTGCTCAGCCTCATCGACCCGGCCAAGGATGTGGACGGCTTCCACCCCGTCAACGTGGGGCGGCTCGTGCTGGGCCAGCCGGCCTTCGAGCCCTGCACCCCCGCGGGCATCATGCAGATGCTCAGGCGCTCGGGCGTGACGCTGAAGGGCAAGCGCGCGGTGGTCGTGGGCCGCTCTCACATCGTCGGCAAGCCCATGGCCCTGCTCCTCCTCCGCGAGCACGCAACGGTCACCATCTGCCACTCCCGCACCCAGGACCTCCCCGGCGTCTGCCGAGAGGCCGACGTCCTCGTGGCCGCCATCGGGAAGACCACCCTCATCACGCACGAGTTCATCAAGCCCGGGGCCGTGGTGGTGGACGTGGGCATGAACCGCATCACGGATCCCGAGGAGGCCGCACGGGCCTTCGGCGGGGACGAGGCGCGGATCCGGCAGGTGCGAGAGAAGGGCTCCACGCTCGTGGGCGACGTGCTCCCCACGGCCATGTGGGAGCTGGCCTCGCTCTACACGCCGGTGCCGGGCGGCGTGGGCCCCCTCACCATCGCCATGCTGCTCTCCAACACCCTGAAATCGGCCAAGATCCGCCTCGGCGCGTGAGGCCCAGATCCCGCGATTGGAGAGGCACCATGGCTGTCCAAAACGAATTCAGCTCGCACTTGCGCGGTCTGCCTTCCGGAGCGAAGCGGAGGAAGGCGCGTCCCGGCGCCGATGGGCCTCATGCGAGGAAGGTGAGGCGGCCACACCGCAAGCGTACTCTACGTACGCTGAGGATGTGGGCGCTGAAGCCTGACGACGCAGGAGGTCCGTCGCCGCCGGCGCACCCGTGGAAGGTGGGGGGACGGTTCACACCAGGCGAGGCTGGGGCTGGCGCCCGAAGGGCGGCGGAGGGCCTGCGGACGGAGCGCGGCCACGCTCGCGTGGACGCGCCCGGACCAGGCCCACAGCGCCGCGCCAAAGGCGCGGCCGAGACCCAGCCGTGGTTCGGAGCCGGCAAGGTGGTTTATTTTAGATAGGCATGGAGAGGCACCTATCGATGAAAGGCCAGCGTGGCCATCCTCCCCCGAAAGACGGTGTTCACCCTCCAGGGGATTTGCGCGGGGCGCCGCCCTTGACGGCCCTGCGTTTTCGCCATCTCCCCGGACCGCCCTCTCACCGGCTTGCGGCGTCGAAGAAAGCCCGGCGGGGAGCGTGGCCGGCGGCAGGGGACCCCTGATGCTCCACATCGGCCTCACGGGCGGCATCGGATCGGGCAAGAGCACCGTGGCGCGGCTCTTCGGCGAGTTCGGTGCCGTTCTGCTGGACGCGGACGAGCTGGTCCGCGACCTGCTCGCGGGCGGGGAATCCGCCGCCGCGGTGGGGGCGGCCTTCGGTCCCGCCGTCCTGGCCGCCGACGGCTCCGTGAACCGCAAGGCCCTCGCCGCGCTCGTCTTCTCCGACGAGCGTGCGCGCCGCCGGCTGGAAGCGATCCTCCATCCCCGCATTCTCTCCAGGCGGCGCGAGATCCTCGATGAGATCCTCGGCCGGCGGGGCGAACAGACCGTGGTCGTCACGGAGGCGGCCCTCATCTTCGAGGCCGGGACCCGCGGCGAGTTCGACGAGGTGGTGCTCGTGACGGCCCCCGAAGCGCTCCGCCGGGAGCGCCTGCAGGCGGCGGGCTGGGACCCGGAGGAGGTCAGGCGCCGCATGGAGGCCCAGTGGCCGGACTCGCGCAAGGTCCCGCTGGCCGATCACGTGGTAGACAACGGCGGGAGCCCGGCCGCCACGCGCGCCCAAGCCGAGCGGCTCTGGCGGCTCTTCCAGGAGAAGCTCCATGCTGCCCGATGAATCCCTCGCCTCGGAACTGCTCCGGGAGCTGACCTCCTCGGGCGCCGACTACGCCGACCTCTTCGCCCAGCGGACCCACTTCCGGCGGATCGTCCGCGAAGGGGGCCGGAGCCGCACCCTGTCGGCCGGGGAGGAGGCGGGGGCGGGCCTGCGGATCCGCTCGGGAGGGCGCACCCTCTTCGCGGCCGTTTCGAGCCTGGAGCCAGATTGTCTCCTCGGCCAGGCGAGGGCGCTCGCCGCCGAGGCGGGGGGCGCCGGAGGGTCCCGGTGCGAGCCCTTCCGGCCGCGGGGCGACGGCGATGGCGAGGCGTGCATGGACCCCGAAGGCGCCCAGGCCCTCCTCCTGGAGGGGGAGAGCGAGCTGGCGGCCGCCGGCTGCCCCGAGGATCGCTCCTCGGCCATCCTGAGCCTCACCGACGGCCGGAGCGTGGTGGCCAACTCCCGCGGCGGATTCTGCCGCGAGCGCCGGGCCAACCTGACCCTCTACCAGCAGGCCACCGTGCTGGAGGGCGGGCGCGGCGCCTCCGCCGCGCAGGTGGTCAGCGGCCCCGGGACGCTGGGGGCCGACCCCGCCGGGACCGTCCGGAGGGCCGCCCGGGAGGCCCTTCAAACGGCCCGCCACCGGCTCGCGGCCGTTCCGGCCCCCCGCGGAAGCTTCCCCGTCGTTCTGGGCCCCAGGGCGGCGGGCCTCTTCCTCCACGAGGCCGTGGGCCACGCCTTCGAGGGCGACTTCGTGGCGAGCGGCGGCTCTCCCTTCTCGCGCAGGCTGGGGGAGCGCGTCTCCGGCGCCCCCCTGGATCTCTGGGACGACGGCACCCTCGATGGCGGCTGCGGCACGGCCCGCTGCGACGACGAGGGCACCGCCACCGGGCGCGCCATCCTCCTGCGCGAGGGGCGCCTGGCGGGCTACCTGCTGGACCTCGCCTCCGCCGAGGCCCTCTCGCTGCCTCCCACGGGCCACGGGCGCCGCGAATCCTACCGTCACCCGCCCCTGCCGCGCCAGCGCAACCTCGCGGCCGCCCCGGGCTCCCTGCCCACCAACGCCCTGGCGGAGGAGGTGGAGTTCGGCCTGCTGGTCCTCCAGATGGGCGGGGGGTGGGCGGACATCCCGGGCGGGGACTTCGCCTTCCGGGTGACCGAGGGATTTCTCCTCCGCGATGGGAAGGTAGGCGAACCGATCCAGGGGGCCCTGCTGTGCGGCAACGGCCCGCGCGCGCTCCTGGCCCTGAAGGCCATAGGATCGGAGACGGGAGCGGGTGCGGGGACGTGCCTGAAGCTGGACCAGAGCGTGCCCGTCAGCGACCGGGCGCCGGCGCTCCTGCTGGAGAGCCTTGACGTGACGGCGGAGGAGGAACCTTGAGCACGGCCCTCATGATCGTCCGGAGCACGGAGGATTTCGACGTCCTGAAGGCGGCCCTGCCCCCGGAGTGGCACGTGGAGGCGGTGGGGTCCGCCGACCTGGCCCTCGAACGCCTGAGGGCGGGAGGCGTGGCGCTGCTCGTGATGGACGTCGAGGAGGCGGTGAATCCCCCCGAGGCCGCGCTTCCCGAGTTCAAGACCCTGGCCCCGTGGGCCCCCATCGTCTGCCTCCTCCCCGAGGCACAGCGGCCGAGCATCCCCTCCCTGCTAGCCCTGGGCGCCACCGACGTCCTCCTCAAGCCCATCCTGCCCGCCGAGGCGAACGCGCGCTTCCAGGGCGCGCTGGCCCGCTTCCCCAACCAGCCCTCCACGCCGCTCACCAAGGCCGAGGAGGCCGTGCTGCTGGGACCCTCCCCCGCCATGGCGGGCATCCGCGAGCAGATCGCCATCGTGGCCCCCACCGAGATCCCCGTCCTCATCCTGGGCGAATCGGGCACGGGCCGCGGCGTCATCGCGCGCCAGGTTCACTACCAGAGCGGCAGGGCCAAGGCCCCCTTCGTGGTCGTGAACTGCCAGGGGGTGCCCGAAGCGGCCCTGGAAGCGGAGACCTTCGGCCAGGCCGGAGAGGGCAGTCCGCCTGCCGCCCGCAGTCACTTCGAGGAGGCGGACGGAGGCAGCCTCTTCTTCGACGAGGTGGCCGACTTCTCCCCCGCCTTCCAGGCCAAGCTTCTCAAGATCATGGGGGAGCGCAGCTACGCCAGACTCGGCGAAGAGGCTCCCCGGCTCGCCAACGTCCGCTTCCTCTTCGCCTCCTCCCGGGACCTCGCCGCCGAGCTCGCCTCCAAGCGCATCCGAGAGGACTTCTACTACCGCATCCAGACCTTCCCCCTCACCGTGCCGCCCCTGCGGGAGCGCACCGAGGACATCCCGGTCCTAGCCCGGGCCTTTCTCCAGAGCTACTGCCGGGAGATCGCCAAGCCCTTCGAGGCCATCGAGGAGGAGGCCCTGGAGTGCCTCCTCTGGTACCCCTGGCCCGGAAACGTCCGCGAGCTCCAGACGCGCATGCGGTTCTGCACGCTCTACCTCACCTCCCCCACCCTGAGGCGCGACGATCTCCCCTTCGAGCTCCAGGGCCACACCGGACGCGGCGTCGGCAGCTTCGCCCACGCCCGCGTCCAGTTCGAGCGCGAGTACCTCATCCGCCTCCTGCGCAAGCACAAGGGCAACATCAACCGCATGGCCAAGGAGTCCGGCAAGCAGCGCGTCGAGATCTACCGCATGCTCAAGCGCTACCGCCTCTCCGTCGAAAAGTTCCGCGGCAAGCCGTAGGGGCGCGGGACGCCAGACGCGAGACCCTACACGCCCATCGCTTCGCGGGCGCACGGGTATCCCTGGAACGAGTGCCTTCGGTGCGTCCGCGGCTCGTTGCGGCCGACGGCCGATGGCGGGCATCGGCCGCTGCGAACGAGGGAGGGCCTTGGAAGCGGCGGGCAGGAGGGCCGCCGCGGTTCGGTCGCGGTCTCCGCCGCGGCCCGCCTCCATGGCTCGCCTTCCCCCTTCAGCCTCCCTCGCGTCTGTCGTCTCGCCCCCTCCCCGGAACGCATCATCCGAGGCTCCTTGCAGCGGGCTCCTCCTGTAAAGAGCTCATACCAACTTGACGGCAAAGATAGAGTAATATAGATTGGGTTCGGAGGGGTGCCATGAGAAACCCTTCGGAGTTGGCGCCATGGTTTTCACCTGAAGAGCTTCTGGCTTGGGTTCAGGAGGCCGGTGACAAGGCCGGGTACCAGAAGAG
>JAJYCJ010000155.1 GCA_021778515.1 Acidobacteriota bacterium | reverse complement strand
CTTGGCGTAGGCCACGAATCCTCCATAGGCGGGAGCGATCTTCAGGTCGGTGAACTTCTCCGTCAGGGCGGCTCCGCCCACGAGCAGCAACGGAGTGGCCCCGGCCGCCGTAAGGTCCTCGGCCGTGGTCACCATCTGGAGCGCGCTCCTGACGAGCAGGCCCGAGAGGCCGATGGCATCGGGCTCGTGCTCGCGAAAGGCCCGGACAAGCGTCTCCGGCAGCACCTTGATTCCCAGGTTCACCACGCGGTAGCCGTTGTTGCTGAAGATGATGTCCACGAGATTCTTTCCGATGTCGTGGACGTCGCCCTTCACGGTGGCCAGGAGGATGGTGCCCCGCAGGGCGTCGGCGCTCCGCTCCATCTTCGCCTCCAGCCTGGAGACGGCGGCCTTCATCACCTCCGCCGACTGGAGCACCTCGGCCACGATGAGCTGGTTGGCGGCGAAGAGCCGGCCCACCTCGGCCATGCCCGCCATGAGGGGGCCGTTGATGATCGCGAGAGGCGGCATCCCCTGGGCGAGCAGTTCGTCCAGGTCCTCCGCCAGCCCCTGCTTGGTGGCCTCGATGATGCACCGCGGGAGCCGCTCCAACGCCGTCCCCGACCTCTCCCGGGGCGGGGCCGCGGCCCGGCCCTTCTCTTTGAAGTAGGCCGAGAAGGCTCCCACCGGATCCCCTCCGCGGCGGAAGAGAAGGTTCTCCGCCAGGGCGCGCTCCTCCTCCGGAATGGTGGGATAGCGACGGATCTTCTCGCTGTTCACGATGGCCAGGTCGAGGCCGGCCAGCGTGCAGTGGTAGAGGAAGACCGAGTTCAGGACCTCCCGCCCCACGGGCGGAAGGCCGAAGCTCACGTTCGAGATACCCAGGATGGTCTTGGAATCTGGGAACTCGGCCTTGATGAGCCGGAGCCCCTCGATGGTCTCCACGGCGCTCCCCGCGTAGGCCTCGTCGCCGGTGCCGCAGGGGAAGACCAGGGGGTCGAAGAAGAGATCCTCCGGAGGCATGCCGTACTTTTCCGTGAGCAGGGAAAAGGCCCGGCGGGCGATGGAGAGCTTTCGCTCTCTCGTCACGGCCATGCCCGCCGAAGGGTCCTCGTCGATGGTCCCGACGACGAGGGCGGCGCCGAAGGCTCGGGCCAGGGGGACGACTTTACGGAAACGCCCCTCTCCGTCCTCGAGATTCACCGAGTTGATCACCGCCTTGCCCTGGACAAGCGAGAGCGCCCTTTCGACGACCGAGGCGTCGGTGGAGTCGATCATGAGCGGGGCCCGCACCATCCGGGAGGCCTTCTCCAGAAAAATCGTCAGGTCCGAGAGCTCGTCCCGGTCGGGGTCCTGGAGGCAGACGTCCAGGATCTGGGCGCCGGCCCGCACCTGCGCCCTCGCCAGCTCGGCGGCCCCCTCCACCTCGCCCGCCGCGATGAGGCCCTTGAACCGCCGGCTGCCCAGCACGTTGGTGCGCTCGCCCACGAGGACCGGCCGGTTCTCCTCCTCCACCTCCAGGAAGTCGATGCCCGACAGGAAGGTCCGGTGGTGCTCGGGGACGCGGCGCGGCCGAAGGCCCGCCACGGCATCGGCGAGGGCCCTGATGTGCTCGGCCGTGGTCCCGCAACAGCCGCCCGCCAGGTTGATCCAGCCCGATCTCGCGAAGCGGGCGAGGTGGGCAGCGAACTCGGCGGGCGTGGTGCTGTAGCGGCCGTTCTCGTCAGGCAGGCCCGCGTTGGGGTAGCAGGAGACCCTCATTTTCGCGATGGCAGAGAGGCTGCGGAGGTGGCTCGTCATCAGTTCGGGCCCCGTGGCGCAGTTGAGGCCCACGGCCAGGAGGGGGGCGTGCATGACGGAGGCGTAGAGCGCCTCGATGGTCTGTCCGGCCAGCATGGTGCCAGAGGCCTCGATGGTGGCCGAGACCATAACGGGCACCTCCAGCCCCGCCTCCTCCATCGCGCTCCGGAGGCCGAAGAGGCCCGCCTTCAGGTTGCGCGTGTCCTGGACGGTCTCCAACACCAGCAGGTCCGCACCCCCTTCGAGGAGGCCGAGGGCCTGGATCCGGTAGTGCTCCCGCATCTCTTCGAAGCTCACGCCGCCCGTGACCGAGATGGAACGCGTGGTGGGACCCATGGAGCCTGCCACGAAGCGGGGTGCTAAGGGCGTGGAGAAGGCCGCGCAGGCGGCGCGGGCGATCTCGGCCGCCCGGCGGTTGATCTCCAGCGCCTTCCCCGCCAGCCCGTACTCGGCCAGGACGAGGGGGGTGCCGCCGAATGTGTCGGTCTCCACGATCTGGGCACCGGCCTTCAGGTAGCCCTCGTGGACGGCCCGGACCACGTCGGGCCGGGAGATGACGAGGTGCTCGTTGCATCCCTCCAGCTCGGACCCGCCGAAGTCGCGCGCGGTGAGACCGAAGGCCTGCAGGGCGGTGCCCGTGGCCCCGTCCATCACGACGATGCCCTCTTGCAGGAGTTCCAGGAGCTGTTCGCCCCGGTCGTTCATGGGCTCAACCTCCGCGAGCGGACCCTAAACCATGGCTATAGTAACTCGGAGAGGGCCGGTTGACACGGGGGACGGATGTTGAGGACTGAGGACCGAGGACCGAGGAAGGGCCGCGGGCCTTCCGCCCCCTCCTCCCCGACCCCTTCCCCCGTCCCTCCCGGCTCCATCCCTTCAGGTGTCGGCACTTGCAAGACTCTGCGGGATTTGGTATAAAGGCTTCTTCGCGAAGGAGCACCACCATGGCAAGAGTGTGCGAGATCTGCGGGAAGAAACCGAGCGTGGGAAACAACGTCAGCCACGCCCACAACCTCACCAAGCGCCGGTGGCTTCCCAACCTACAGACCGTCCGGGCCAGCATCAACGGACATACGAAGACCGTCCGCGTGTGCACCAAGTGCCTCAAGGCCGGCAAGATCCAGAAGGCTGGCTGAGCCTCCCTTCCCATTAACCCCGCATCTCAACGGGTCCGGCCGGATCACGCTCCGCTGGACCCCAGTCTCTCTGCCGTTCACCCGGCGGCCTGGCCACCCCGGCGCTCCGGCGCCTCCAGGAAGGCCATGATCTCACTGGCCGCCCTCTGGTAGCCGTTCCCCTCTCCAAGCCGCGCTCTGATTTCCCGAGACATCACCTCGGCCCGCGTCCGGCTCACCTCGGGCTCGTCCAGAAACCCGCCGAGCACGTCCGCCACGCGCTGACCCGTGAAGTCGGACTGGATCAATTCGGGGATGGCGCGCTCTCCGAGGACGATGTTGGGAAGGCCCACGTTTTCCAGCTTCACCAGGCGCGACCCGATGGCGTAGCTGGCCCTCTTCAGGCGGTAGACGATGACCTCCGGGACGCCCAGGAGCGCCCCCTCCAGCGTGGCCGTGCCCGAGGCCACGGCCGCCGCGTGGGCGTGTCCGAGGACGTCCCTGTACTCTCCCTCCACCCAGCGGACGTCCAGGTCGCGGTAGGGCCTGCGGAGCGCATCGGGCAACCCCTTCGCCCACGGGACGAGCACGCAGACGTCCGGCCGAGTCGCCAGGAGCCGGCGGGCGGCATCCATCAGGGGCGGGAGGTTCCTCTGGACCTCCGAGGCCCTGCTGCCGGGAAGGAGGGCGACGCGTCTGCGCTCGGGCCCGAGCCCCTGGCGGTCGAGAAAGGCCTGCAGGGAGGAGTCGGTGGCTACCGTGCCGACAAAGGGGTGGCCCACGAATCGGGCGCCAACGCCGCGGGCCGCCAGAAAGGGCTCCTCGAAAGGGAAGATGACCAGGCAGAGGTCCACGTTCCGTCTCAGGAACTCGGTGCGCCCCTGCCGCCACGCCCAGACCTGGGGAGTGATGTAGTACAGCACCGGCAGCCCCAGCTGGTGGGCAAACCGGGCCAGGCGGAAATTGAAATCCGGGAAATCCACGAGCACCAGGGCATCCGGTCGACGCTGCCTGAGCATTCGCTTGAGCGTCCCCATGGAGCGCCACAGGCTGGGCAGGTGGGCTACAACTTCGGCGATGCCCACCACGGCGAGCCTCTCCATGGGCACCGCGATCTCCACCCCGGCGGAGGCCATGGCGGGGCCGCCCGCGCCGAACCACCGGCTCCCCGGCGCCAGGCGGTCGAAGGCCTCCACCAGTTTCCCCGCGTGACCGTCCCCCGAGGGTTCTCCGGCCACCACCGCCACGCTGAAGGGCCTGCCCATGGT
>JAJYCJ010000154.1 GCA_021778515.1 Acidobacteriota bacterium | reverse complement strand
GCGCGTCGGGGGAATCAGTAGAACATGCGGCGGGGCAGGGCCTTGCCCTTGAAGTGGCGCCGGGCGCTCTGGATGTCCTTCGCGATCGCCTCGAGGAGAGCGTCCACGGAGGGGAACCGCGTCTCGGGCCGCAGGAACTTGAAGAAGAGAACGCGGACGTGCTGGCCGTAGAGGTCCCGTCCTCCCTCCAGGAGGTGGACCTCCAGCACCTCGCGGTGGCTGCCGAATGTGGGGCGGGTGCCGAGGTTGGCCACGCCGGGCAGGAGCAGGGGGTCTCCCACGTCCATGGCGACCACGTAGACCCCGAGCGCGGGGATGAGCTCGTTCTCGACGGAGAGGTTGGCGGTGGGGATGCCGATGGTCCTGCCGCGGCCCGCCCCCCGCTCCACCACGCCCTCGATCACGTAAGGGCGCCCCAGGAGCCGGACCGCCTTCTCCATCTCGCCCTTGAGGAGGAGGTGGCGGATCCGTGTGGAGGAGACCTCTTCTCCTTCCACGCGAAGCTTGGGAAAGGCGCTGGCGCTGAAGCCCAGCTCGCCGCCCATGGACTGCAGCAGTCGAATGTCGCCGTCCCGGTGGTGGCCGAAGCGGAAGTCCTCACCGATGTAAATTTCTCTCGGCCGGAGACGCTCCGCGAGAAGGCGCGCGAACTCCTCCGCCGACACGGCCCCGAACTCCTGGGTGAAGGAGACCTCGAGCAGGGCCTGGATGCCCAGATGGGCGATGACGTCCCGCTTCTGCGCGAGGGTCTGGATGAGGGCCGGCGCCCGGTCTGGGTAGAGGACCTTCATGGGGTGAGGCTCGAAGGTCACCACCACGCTCGTCCCGCCCTCCTCCCTGGCCCTGCAGATGACCTTCCGGATGACCCTCTTGTGGCCCCTGTGAAGACCGTCGAAGTTGCCGATGGTCACCATGACCGGCGGGGTCAGGGGCGGGACGTGGTCCAGATCGGTGAGCAGGATCATACGAGCCTCAGGACGAGAACCGAGAGGAGCCCGGCCAGGAGGCCCGCCACCACGTCGTCCATGAGGACACCCCAGGTGCCCGGGAGGCTCTCCATCCGGTTCACGGGGAAGGGCTTGAAGATGTCCAGAATGCGGAAGAGGACGAAGGCCACGAGGATCCGGACGAAGTCCGGCGAGGCGATGGAGAGGGCGCAGAGCATGCCCGCCACCTCGTCGATGATCACGTAGGGGGGATCGACCACCCCCTCCGCGGCCGCCAGGACCCTCGGCACGGCCAAGGCGGTGAGCAGGAGGACCACGGCCAGCTCGGTCAGGGGGAGGATGAACTGCCACTCGCTGGCCATCAGGAAGGCTGGAATGTAGAGGAAAAGCCCCACGGCGGCGCCGACGGTGCCCGGCATGCGGGGGGTATGGCCGAGCCCGAGCACGGTGGCGATGGCGAAGGCCCAGAGGGGTCGCTTGGCCTCAGGCGCTGATTTGGTTTCCGGCAAGGATCTCTCCCACAAGGTCGTAGGGGTGGGCCTCGTGGATCTTCACCGAGGCGAAGGTTCCGGGCGCGGCGAAGCCGTCGTTCAAGAGGACCCGGCCGTCGATGTCGGGTGCCTGGGTGGCCAGCCTCCCCTGGAGCAGGTGCTCCGTCTCGTCGCAGACCCCCTCCACGAGAACGATCACTTTCTTTCCTACCATCCCGCGGTTCTTTTCCAGCGAGATCGTCTGCTGGAGTTCCAGCAGGCGTTCCTGCCGGCGGCGCTTGGTCCTCGGGTCCACGGGATCGCCCAGGGCGTGGGCCGAGGTACCATCCTCGCGCGAGTAGGTGAAGACGCCCACGTGGTCCAGGCGCGCCTCCTTCAGGAAATCCAGAAGGGTGCTGAAGTGCTCCTTCCGCTCGCCCGGGAAGCCCACGATGAAGGTGGAGCGTACGGCCAGTCCCGGAACGGCCGATCGGGCCCGCTCCAGGAGCCTGAGATAGCTCTCGGCGCTCCCGCCCCTGCGCATGGCCCTCAGGATGTCGGGATGGGCGTGCTGCAGGGGCAGGTCCAGGTAGGGCACTACCCTGCTGCTCGCGGCCATGGCCTCCAGGATCGCCGGGGAGAGGTGGTTCGGATAGGCGTAAAGGAGACGTATCCAGGGCACGTCGGTGCCTGTCTCCAGGGCTTCGATCAGGCCCGCCAGCCCGTCCCGCAGACCCAGATCGGTTCCGTAGTCGGTGGTGTCCTGGGCCACGAGAATCACCTCGCCAACGCCCTTGCGGCCCAGATCCGCCACCTCCCGCACGATGGCCCCCACGGGCCTGGACTTCAACCGCCCGCGAAAGGTGGGGATCGGACAGAAGGAGCACGGATTGTCGCAGCCCTCCGCCACCTTCACGTAGGCCAGGTGCGGAGGCGTTGAGAGGATTCTGGGTGACAGGCCATCGTAAAGTGGCACGTCCGGGCGGACGGCGACGGCCACGTCGGGGGACTCGAGGAGCCTGGCCACCTCCCCCGCCGAGCTGAGGGGCACGAAGCCGTCGATCTCGGGAATGCTCCTGCGGAGCTCTTCCTTGTACCGCTGGACCAGGCATCCCGCCACGATCAGACGCTTGACCTCTCCCGCCTTCTTCCGCTCGGCCACCTCCAGGATCACGCGGATGGACTCCTCCTTGGCGGCATCGATGAAACCGCACGTGTTCACGATCACCACCTCGGCATTCGGATCGCTGGTGAGAACGTGGCCCGCGGAGCGGATCTGGCCCAGCATCCACTCCCCGTCCACCCAGTTCTTCGGACAGCCCAGCTGGATCATGGCTACGCGCATACAACCTCCACAAAATAGGTAACTTAGCACGGACTCCCCCACCAGCGCAACGCTTCGGGGTGTGATCCCGTCTGCCAACCAGCCTGGATCCGACGCGCGCAGAAGCCGAGTTCCCTCCGGCCCTTGCATCGGCACGGGCCGGGGCTTACCCTCAGTTCAACGAGTCCTTTCAGAGGTGAGGCAATAAGACCATGAAGCGACGACTGCTATCCACATGGGGCTTGCCCTGGTGGTCTCGGCCCTATGCTGGACAGTAGCGCGCGCTCGTGCTCAACAGTGCGGCGTGAACTGGGCGGCCGTCTCCAACGTTCCGACGGGCAACAGCTTGGGCGCTGTAACCTATCAACCCAAGTTCCGCGATTGAAATGCGGGTGGCTTCGGCTATGGTTCGGGTTCACGAGGGGAAGACATTGTCTCTTAGACGGGGAGGGCCAAGGGCTTCTCTCTCCGATTCGCAGGCCAAGCCTGACGAATCGTCGCGTTGCCCTCCGGGGCCCCGCCCCACGGGCAAAGCCCGTTGGGGCCCCACCCCACCCTTGAGGCTTCCTCCCCCGGATCTAGTCCGGGGTCGGAGGCAACCCAAATCCCTTGGCGGGTGAAGACCATCTTTCACGGAAACTACCCTCCATCTGCCTTTCGGAGCCGCTCCAATATCCAATCGCGGGATTTGGGATCAAGGAGGCCAATTCGTGGTGCCGGGGGCCAAGGGAACCATCCTGGCCAGCCCTGACGGCATCGCCTGGAGCCTTCGCGCCACGAGCGCGTCGGATACTCTCTTCGGGATTGCCCACGGGAATGGCCGTTTTGTGGCCGCGGGAGATAACGCCCCCTCTTTTAGAGCGCGGTCACGGCGTCCACGCAGGATGACATCTACTCCATCGCCTTCGAAGCCAACCAGTTCGTTACCGCCAGGCATTACGGGGCCGTGCTCACAAGTCCCGACGGCTGGTCGTGGACCTCCCGCACCTCTCCCACTATTCTGGATCTGCTCGGAATGGATTCGGGCGCCGCTTCCCCTGGTAGCGCTGTTCAATCGGGTTAGGCTTCCAGGCAGGGCGAGGGGTCGCGTCCCTTCCGCCCGAGGGACCAGCGTTGGCTTGCCGTCTCCCTTGCATTCGCCGCTCCCGGCGCATACGCTGAATAAACCCCTGGCCGGGGTGTTAAATTGTGTCCCGTAGCAGCGAGGCCCCAGGAGCCGGACCGGGCGCGTCGAGACTGGAGGTGGATCGCTGTTCGCGAGGCCAAGGAGGAGGATCCAAATGGAATTCCGTCGCACCCTTGTTACGCGGACCGGTATGGCCCTCTCGATCGTGTTGCTGGGCTCCCTGTGCGGCCTCGGCGTGTCCGCCCAGTCCTGTGGCACGAATTGGGCCCCGGTCACCACCATGCCGTCCTCGGCCACCTTGAGGGCTGTCACTTACGGGGGGGGGC